>JAFAPL010000657.1 GCA_019247135.1 Chloroflexota bacterium
GCCATACTTCGGGCTGGTTGTTAGTGCCCGTGATGTCGTCGATCAGTCCCGAAGTAACCAGCACATCCCCGTTCGCGAGAACGGTATTCGTTGGATACCAGCGGTTGTTGGCCATCGTCGGCAAGGCAGTCCAGCTATTGGCGACCGGGTCGTAGTAGCTGGCTTGATTGATGCCGATTGTCCTGGTCTGGCCGGTAAGGTGGCCACCAGTAACAAAGACTCGACCGTCAGGCATGACCACGTGCCCGGTGCAGAAGGGGTCGAAGTTGGGCATCGGGCCCGTGGCGATCGTACCCGCGCCCGGATCCCACACGTGTACATCTGAACCGTTGTCCCAGGCCGGCCAGAATATGACCTTGCCGTTGGACAACATGATCGAGTGCACGGTCTGGATCGGCCAGGTTGTGATCAGGGACTCATACTGGCCAGTCGCCGAGGGGTTCGGGGCGTCCATTGGCGCCATCGCTTCCACGTCGGAGGCGCGCAGCACGAGCACAGCAACTGTTGCGCCCAACCAGAGCGCGCCGACCGCCGCTATGAACGTGATCGCTTTCCACATCCCGTTCACCTGGTTTGGACACGATAGGCGCGCCGCGCACTGGCGGCGCCCCCCGCCAGGGATACGCTCAGGGATATCTTCGTGGCGCCGCGACCTCCAGGTCCGCGAGCCAATTCCGGACAATATCTCGCCATGCGGACGTACGCTCGACCAGGAGTCTCCCGTTACGCCCCGCTCGTTCCGCCAGCTCGGGATCCTGCGCCATCCGGCGCATCGCATTCACCAGTGCTTGCGCATCGCCAGGCGGCACGACAACACCGCATTCATTTGCGCTGACAATTGACGCGCCCTCTCCACGACCGCAGTAGATGATCGGCTTCCCGCACGCCATCGCCGCGAACATCTTTGCAGGTCGCGAGCTGTCGAAAGACTCCTCGCCGCGAATAGACACGAGGGCGCCCCGTGCTACTGAGAGGATGCGTGGCACCTGGTCGATACGCTGTGGCTCGACGAAACGCACGTTCGAGAGTGCATGTGCTTGGGCTGATTCGATGAGGCGTGCTTTCTCTGTGCCGTCGCCCACGAGCACAACCATCAGATCGCGGTCCAGAGACGCCGCATCGAGCAGCACGTCAAGGGCATGGGAGCGTTGATGACTGCCTGCATAGACGAATGCCGCGTGTCCATTCAGCTCGAGCCGCTCCTTCCAGACTGGATCTGGCGCGAGTGGTCGAAAACGATCCAGATCTACACCATTCGGGAGCCAGGACAGCCGTTCTCGCGGCACTCCTTTCGTCTCGATCAGCAGTGTTCTAATAGTTGCGGTTACCGCGTTCACCCGTAATGCATGCTTGTAGATGAAGCGCTCCAGACGTTCAAGCGCAGCGAACAGCCGCGCGCTGCGAATGAAGCCCATGTCGCGCGCAAACTCCAGCCAGGGATCCGACACGTTCACAATGTACTGACTCCCCGTTATTCGGCAAAACATCCATGCCGTGAGGCCCAGGAACAGTGGCGGCGACTCGACGAAAACATAGTCTGGACGTGATGCGAGAAAGCAACCGATGAGTGATGAACAGGTTAGTGACGCGTAGTTGGCGAGTCGTCGCGTCATCCCGCCTCTGGACGACGCAAAGGTCCACGTACGGATGATGCGTCGACCGCTGTCACGCTCGCGCACGATCAGCTTGCCGCGGTAGGCACCCAGAATTCGCCCGGCCGGATAGTTTGGCATGCCGGTCACAACCTCCACGGAGTGGCCCGCGGCGCAAACCGCCCGTGTGATCTCATCTAGCCGGACGGCCGCTGCGCCGATTTCTGGCGGGAAGTACTGCGTGAGGAAGAGAAAGCGAGCCATTCCGGCAGACTTGTCAGGTGCGCCCGACACCAAGGCAGCGGTAAATGAACCCGGCCGCCTCCGCTGCTGCCTGGTCGAAAACGTGCCGAGCGTCGATGAGCGTACGGGTGCGCATCCCTGAACCCAGGCTGAGGAGGTCCAGGTGGCGGTAGGCGGAGTGGGCGACCATGATGACCAGGCTGTCGGCTCCCGCCACGACTCGCTCGAGCCGCCGCTCGCAACCGTCAACAAAGGGGTCGTGAATCGCCACCCTCGCGCCTCGGCGCTCCAACTCCTGCACGAGAGCCGCCGACGGCGAGTTACGCGCATCATCGGAATCTTCCAGGTATGCGTAGCCCAGAATGGCGACTCGCGCGTTGTTGAAAAATCGACCGCCAACGGCGAGGGTCGCACCAA
>JAFAPL010001003.1 GCA_019247135.1 Chloroflexota bacterium
CAGATCGCGGAGCGGTTGGACTTCGAGCGGCAACACGGCGACGTGCTCGTGGGCGAACTCGATTTCGAGCTCCTGTTGGAGTCGCGCGAACCGTTGCAGTCTGTCGTCACGCCGTCGCGCTTTCCGCCGTCTGACCGCGACATCGCAGTAGTTGTCGACGAGGACACTTCGCACGCGGACGTGGAGGCGGCGATTCGCGACGCGGGCCGGCCGCTGCTGGAGCGGGTGGAATTGTTCGACGTGTACTGGGGCGAGCCGATTCCAGCCGGGCGGAAGAGTCTGGCCTTTTCGCTTCGTTATCGCGCGCCGGATCGAACGCTTGACGACGAGGAGGTTTCGTCAGTCCACAATCGCGTCGAACGCGCATTGGTCGACAAATTCCGAGGCGAGGTGCGTGGCCGCTGAAGAATTGGCCCTTTGCCGCGGCTCCAGTCTCCGGGCGACAGCGCCGCGCATATAGAGGATGCTGATCGATTCCATTGGGCCATCAGCCTGACCCGATGAGTCCGGGCGAGTTGCTGATTCGCACCATGCATTGGGTGTGTCCGTGTTGCGTCGCCACCACGGCACGGCGCTTGCACCCGTGTGCGCATGGCTCGTCCAGATCCGCACGCCGCGGACATCGGTCATGGCAACGAAACCGACGAGCATCGCGCGTCAGGCGGCGGCGCCCAGCCGACGGGCGAGCCCCGTACTCAGGACAGCGCTGGAGCGGGCCGCGGTGTCGGCCTCAGTGTCTCGACAATCCTGGGCGCGTTGCTCATCGCCGTGCCGCTGATCTGGGGCGGCTACTACATCAGCCAGGCCGGAGCGGCCGGAGTCGGCACCGGTTTCACGATCCTTGTCGTGGTCGTGGTGCTCGCGTGCATCGGATTCGGATTCGTGCTGTTGCGGGGCCTGTTCCGAACATAAAGACACAGGCTGGCGGGTTGGTGACCATGTCCGCGGATGCGGCAACAGCCCGAATGGGTAGGATTCGCGTGTGGACGACGAGTTCGTGCGACTGGAAAACGGCCTGCAGCTGCACTTCGAGCGCTGGGGCCTTGGCGAGCCGAATATGGTGCTGGTCCATGGCCTGGGCTCCAGCTGTCACATCTGGGACCTGACGGCGCCGAGACTCGCTTCCGAATTCGGCGTCGTGGCGCTCGACCAGCGCGGCCATGGCGAGAGCGACCAGCCCGACGATGGTTACGATTTTGCCTCGATCGTTTCCGACCTGGCCGGATTCGTCGACCATCTCCTGTCGCCTGGGAGGCAGGCTGTATTCGTGGGTCACTCATGGGGCGCGTCGGTCGTGCTGAACTTCGGCGTGACACATCCCGAACGGACGGCGGGCCTGGTCCTGGTTGACGGCGGCACGGGCTCGCCTGGAGAACGCTGGACCTGGGAGGAGACCGAAACCCGCCTGCGGCCGCCCGACCTGGACAGCATGTCTTGGTCCGACCTGCGGGCGAGCATGGCGGGCCGGAACGGCACGTTCAGCGACCCACGGGTGGAGGCGATCAGCCGGTCGATGTTCCACATCGATTCCGAGCACCGTGTACGCCGCCGCTTCCGAATTCCGAACCACATGCAGATCGTCCGCGCGCTGTGGGAGCAGCGACCGATCGAGCTGGTGCGGCAAGTGCGGTGTCCGTTGTTGGTGCTCCCTGCGAGACAAGATACCGATGCGGCCGATTTTCGCGAGGCCAAGCAGCGCTCGGTGGACCGCGTGGTGCAGGTTCAGCCGACGGCGCGAGTGCGGTGGTTCGAGAACACCATCCATGATGTCCCGCTGCAGCGGCCCGACGAGCTCGCGGCCGAGCTTCTCGCATTTGGTCGTCAAGTCCTGCAACATCTCGTGCATGGCCCCGCGAACTCGGAGTAGGCTCCCGAGCCGATGAGCGAGTCCCTCGCGGTGGACCACGTGCCCCGGCTCTACAACACGGCCGCACGCGCCGTGGTACCGCTCGACCTGGATCCCGACCGCGAAATACGCATCTATACGTGTGGACCGACCGTCTACCGACCCGTCCACCTGGGCAACTTGCGCTCCTACCTCCTGGCCGACTGCCTCAAGCGCCTGCTGCACGCGCTCGGGTACCGGACCCGCCACGTCAAGAACATCACGGACGTGGGCCACATGCGTCAGGAACTTCTCGACAGAGGCGAGGACAAAGTTATCGCCGAGGCGTTGAGCGCCGGCCTGACTCCCGCCGAGATCGCGCGCCGTTATACGGAGGAATTTCTCCGCGACGAGCAGCGCACCAACATCCTGCCCGCCGACGTGTTCCCGCGCGCGACGGACCACGTCCAGCGGATGGTCCAGATCGCGCAAGCACTGGTGGAGGCCGGGTCTGCCTACGAGCGCGACGGAAACGTGTACTTCCGCGTCGCGAGTTTTCCGAGCTACGGCGAGCTGGGCGGAGCAGTCTCGAGCGAGGGCTTGCGGCAGGGCGTTCGCGTGGAAGCTGACCCGCTCAAGGAGGACCCGCGCGACTTCGCGCTGTGGAAGGCGGCCGAACCCGGCCGGACGGCTCTTGTCTGGCCAAGTCCGTGGGGCCCGGGCTTTCCTGGCTGGCACATCGAGTGCACGGCTATGAGCACACAGCACCTGGGTCCGCAGATCGACATCCACACCGGTGGGGTGGACAACATCTTCCCCCACCATGAGGACGAACGAGCTCAGAGCGAGGCGTTCACCGGACTGAGCCCTTTTGCAAGCGTCTGGCTGCACGGACAGCACCTGCTCGCCGACGGCGTCAAGATGGCCAAGTCGACGGGAAACGCGTACACGCTGTCGGAGCTCGGCCAGCTGAACTTCGAGCCGCTCGCGTTCCGCTACCTGTGCCTGACGGCGCACTACCGCGCGCGACTGAACTTCACCTTCACCAGCTTGCGCGCGGCCCAGACGGGGCTGCGCCGGCTTCGTGCGCACGTGGCGAGCTGGGGCGAGCCGATCTCCGGGCGGCTGAGTGCCGAGGCAGCGGCGTGCCGCCAGCAGTTCTGGGCACTCGCCGCCGACGACCTGGCGCTGCCGCGGTGCCTGGCGCTCGTCTGGTCGCTTGCGCGAGGCGCCGCGGCACACCTGCCCGCTGCCGAAAAGGCGGCTCTGGCACGCGACTTCGATCGCCTGCTTGGGCTCGACCTCGGTGTTCCGCCTGCGCGGCGGGCGCCGGATCCGTTCCGGGGTGCGGTGTCGTCGCCTGGCGCGGTAGCGGAGGCGCCCCGCCATGCCGCCAACTGCGAGCTGTCGCTGAACGTGCTCGTCCAGGCCGGCGAAGACCTGGAAGCAGTCGCCCGCTGTGTTCGCAGCGTGCTGCGCCACCGGGGCGACCTCCACCTCGAGATCGTCCTCGTTGACGCCACTGGTTCACCCGGCGCGCACGCCGCCCTGAACGAGTTGCCTCAGCTTGACGAAGCGGTCCGCCTGGTCTGGATCGACCACGACCCGGGCGCGGCGGCCGGCCGAAACCTCGGTTTTCGCGCCAGTCGCGGCCGCGTCATCGCCTTGCTCGATGCCTCGATCGAGCTCGTCGGCGACGCGTTGCGGCCCTTGCTCGAGCAGTTGGACGAACCATCTGTTGGTGCGGTGGGCGCCTTCGGCCTGGCAACGGCCGACATGCGCCACTTTCACGAGCTGAGCCCTGAGCCTGGCCCAGGCGAGGCCGTCGACGTCGACGCGCTGCAGGGGTATCTGCTCGCGATGCGCCGTTCGGACCTGCCCAGCGTGACACCACTGGACGAGCACTACCGCTTCTATCGCATCCTGGACCTGGACCTGAGCTACGCCATCCGAGCCAACGTTGGACGGCTGGTGTCTCTGGGCCAGCTGCCGCTGGTTCGTCATCGCCACGCACTCTGGGAGAGCCTCAGCGAAGGCGACCGTGAGGAGCGCAGCCGAAAGAACTTCGGCCGCTTCCTCAAGCGCTGGGACCACCGGCGCGATCTGGAGCGTCATGCTGACGCCGCCCATCCAGCGGGGCCAATCGCGCTCCACGGCTAACGGGTTTCCGTCGCGGCTTATGCAGTTGTCCGCAGTGGTTGGAGTGGAGGACCACGCGCGTTTTTATGCCGATGCAGGCTCCGGCTATACATGCGCTATGTCCGGTTTGTAGGCCTTTTTGGGCCGATGCTGGTTACGGGATCGCGGTGGTGCCGGCGCGGGCTCCGCCGCGGGCGGTATGCGACGCGCTGATTGGAGATCAACCGACCGGCCGTAACGCTCGGCTGAGGCCGCCACCAGTCGGTCGCGCAGCTCCGGGTCGCTCTGGAGCGGCGGGTCCAGTTTCACCGAAAAGGTCGGCAATCGCTGACCGCCCGACGTCAGACGCACGTAGCACTCGTGCTCACCCAGCTCGACAAGGTCCTGTTCGTCCAGGCTGCCACCGAGTTCGGGCACGAGGTACGCGGCGTCTTCGGCACTGCAGTTGAAGGCAAACAATCCGTCCAGATTGGCGAAGACTGTTGCACG
>JAFAPL010000166.1 GCA_019247135.1 Chloroflexota bacterium
GACTGAAAGGAGAGTCCACCATGGCAACGACAGCACAGACTCCGACGGGTCAGACGCCCAGCCACGATGTAAAAGACATGTCGCTCATCGAGCAGGGCCTCGCCCGCGTGCGCTGGGCCGACGGACAGATGCCGGTGCTGCGCAGCATCCGTGAAACGTTTGCGCGTGAAAAGCCACTGGCCGGCCTGCGTCTGGGTGCCTGCCTGCACGTCACGACGGAAACCGCCAACCTGATGATCACGCTCAAGGCGGCCGGCGCGTCGATCGCGCTGTGCGCCTCCAACCCGCTCTCGACGCAGGACGATGTCGCGGCGGCGCTCGCTGGCGAGTACGGCATCCCGACGTTTGCGATGAAGGGCGAGAACGAGCAGACGTACTACAAACACATCGAAGCCGTGCTCGCCACGCGTCCCAACATCACCATGGACGACGGGTGTGACCTCGTGAACGTGCTGCATCAGCGCCACGCCGACCAGCTCGACGACGTTCACGGCGGGACCGAGGAAACCACCACTGGCGTGATTCGTCTGCGCGCGATGGCGCGCGACGGCCAACTGCGGTTCCCCGTGATCGCGGTGAACGAGGCACTGACCAAGCACATGTTCGACAATCGATATGGCACCGGACAGAGCACGCTGGACGGCCTGATCCGAGCGACAAACGTGCTCCTGGCCGGGCGAACGTTCGTGGTGTGCGGTTACGGTTGGTGCGGTCGCGGCCTGGCGACACGCGCGCACGGCATGGGCGCGCACGTGATCGTGACGGAGGTCGACCCCACGCGGGCGTTGGAGGCGCTCATGGACGGGCACCGTGTGATGCCTTTGGAGGACGCGGTCAAACAGGCGGATATCGTGCTGACGGTCACGGGCGATCTGAACGTGGTCGACGAAAGGCACTTCGCGGTCATGAAGGATGGCTGCATCGTGGCCAACTCAGGCCATTTCAACGACGAGATCAATATCCCTGCGCTCGACCAGATGGCGCGCTCGCATCGCCCGGCGCGGCAGTTCGTCGAGGAGTACGAATTACAGGATGGGCGCAGATTGTTCTTGCTGGCCGATGGGCGTCTGCTGAACCTGGCGGCCGCGGAAGGCCACCCGGCGGCGGTGATGGACATGAGCTTCGCGAACCAGGCGCTTTCGGGCGTGTACATCGCGCAGCATCACACCGAGCTCCAGCCGGGCGTGTACGACGTCCCCGAAAAGATCGATAGAGAAGTCGCCCGCTTGAAGCTGGAGAGCCTCGGCGTGCGGATTGATCAACTCACCGAGCAACAACAGAAGTACCTGGCCAGCTGGGATACCGGAACCTAGCGATCGGACCCGCTCGTGATCGGGCGGGTCCGCTCATGCGTGGGCTCCGCCAGTAAGCTAAAGGTCGATGCGCGCCCTGATCACGGGTATCGGCGGGTTCGTGGGCCGACACCTGTTGCATCACTTGCAGGAGCAAGGCGACGACGTGTGCGGCCTCGGCCGACCAGCTGACTGTCGGGGCCTGTCCGAGAGCGTGCGCATCTTCGCTGCCGACTTGACGGATCGCGGCGCCACGGACATGGTGGTCCGCGAGGCGCAGCCCGACGCCATCTACCACCTCGCGGCGCAGTCCTCGACCGGCGAAAGCTTTCATGATCCGTGGGCGACGATCGGCAACAATCTGCTCGGCCAACTGAATCTTTTCGAGGCCGTACTGGCCCAGCGTCAGCGGCCACGAATACTGGTCATCGGCTCGAGCGACGAATACGGGCGTGTCCGACCCGAGGACGTTCCCACCCACGAGGATGTCCCCCTTCGCCCTACGACGCCCTACGCGGTGAGTAAGGTTGGTCAGGACGTGATGGGCTTTCAGTATTTTGCCCAACACGGACTACCGATCATCAGGGTGCGGCCGTTCAACCACACTGGCCCGGGCCATGATTCGCGGTTCGTCATTCCCAGCTTCGCCAAACAACTAGCCGAAATCGAGGTCGGCGAGCGTGAGCCGCTCCTCAGAGTCGGGAACCTGGACGTGGAACGGGACTTCACCGACGCACGCGACATGGTGCAGGCGTACCGTCTCGCGGTGGTGGCCGGGGTCCCAGGCGACGTCTACAATCTGGGCCGCGGACGCTCGATGCGCATCGCTGATATGGTCGGCGACTTGATTGCGTTGTGTCGCGTATCCGTCCGCATCGAAGTCGACCCTGCACTGCTGCGAACATCCGACGTCCCACGCCAGCAAGCGGACACGCGCAAATTCGCCGCCCTGACTGGATGGCAGCCGTGCATCGCCTGGCACACCACACTGCTCGATACGTTGGAATATTGGCGACTACAAGTGCGAAGTCCGCAGCTTACTTGAGGAGAGAACGTTGCGCGTCCTGATCACCGGCATCACCGGGATGGCTGGCAGCTTCCTGGCCGAGTACCTGACCGAACACCACCCCGACGTCGAAGTTTTCGGGACCTTCCGCTGGCGCAGCAAGCTCGACAACCTCCAGGACCTCCGCAACCGCGGGCGCATGAACATCCTCGACGAAGGCCAGCGCATCACGGATCAGGCCAGCCTGCGTCGATTTGTCAAGCGCGGCAAAGTCACAGTCATCGACTGCGAGCTACAAGACGCCAGCGCCGTGCGTGGCGTTATTCGCGCCGTCCAGCCGGACCGGATCTTCCACCTGGCAGCCCAGAGCTTCGTACCGACGAGCTGGTCCGCGCCCGCGGCCACGCTTACCAACAACGTCGTGTCCGAGGTCAATCTGTTCGAGGCGGTGCGCGAGGCGCGGCTCGACCCTGTGATCCACATCGCGGGATCGAGCGAGGAATACGGGCTCGTCTATCCGGGTGAGGCACCCATCGCCGAAACCAATCCGTTGCGCCCGCTCAGCCCGTACGCCGTCAGCAAAGTCACCCAGGACACATTGGCCATCCAGTACTTCCGCAGCTATGGGCTGCGCTGCGTCGTGACTCGCGGGTTCAATCACACCGGACCACGCCGCGGCCAGGTATTCGTCGAGAGCAGTTTCGCCAAGCAGGTTGCGCAGATCGAAGCGGGACTCCAGGACCCCGTGCTGCAGGCGGGCGATCTCGACTCGAAGCGGGACTGGACCGATGTGCACGACATGGTGCGCGCGTACTGGCTGGCGACCGAACGCTGCGAGCCAGGTGAGGTCTACAACGTGGGTCGCGGCAGCTGCATGCGCGTGGGTGACATGCTCGACATCCTGCTCGGCCACAGCACCGCCGACATCACGGTCGAGCAGGATCCATCACGCATGCGTCCGAGTGACGTCCGCCTGCTCTGGGCCAACGTAGATAAGTTCAAGAAGGCCACGGGCTGGGAGCCCGTGATCCCGTTCAAGCAGACGATGGAGGACTTGCTCGGCTACTGGCGCGAACGCGTGCACGTGCTCGGCCTGCAGCCCGTGGGCGCGTGTTAGTTCGTGGCGCGTGTCATTCAGTTCGGGACTGACGGCTGGCGTGCGACGATCGCCGACACCTATACGTTCGACAACGTCCGCCTGGCGGCGCAAGCCACTGCCGAATATTTCCTGAGCTCGAAGAAAGCCGAACACGGCATCCTGGTCGGTTACGACACGCGTTTCGCGTCTGACCGCTTCGCCCGTGCAGTCGCAGAGGTCCTGGCCGGCAACGGCATCCACGTCCTTCTTTCGGACAGGTTCCAGCCGACGCCCGTTTTTTCTTACTCGGTGATCGATCGGAAGGCTGGCGGTGCAATTGTCATCACGGCGAGCCACAACCCAGCGCCCGACAATGGCTTCAAGATCAAGAGTGACGCCGGCGCTTCGGCACCGCCCGAGGTCATCGAACAAGTTGAAAAGAACCTCGATCGACTCGACGCATCGGGCGTACAGCGGA
>JAFAPL010000385.1 GCA_019247135.1 Chloroflexota bacterium
TACGCCTCCGCGAGAAGCACCGTCTTGGCGCCATGCGAGGTCCATCGGGACCATTGAGGAGACCGGGATTTTCAGCCCGACAGTCGCTGATTGGGACCAACCAGGACATCGAAGAGCGGAAGCTGAGCAAGCTGGCGGGCGGGCACCCTGCGGTCCCTGGGCCCCCTCGCTCAACCACGAGCTGGGTCGCATCCAGCTAGCGCTGGGACTGCTCGCCCTTGAGAAGCGCGACGCGTCCACTGCCCGCCGGCGTTTGGAAGCCGCCATCAAGCGCCTCCAATCCGCCGCCAACCGTTTCTGGGAAGCCGCGGCGCTGATCGCGCTCGGGCGCGCCCTGGCCGAGCTCGGCGATGCGAACGGCGCGCGCGCCACGCTCCGCGTTGCGCTGCAGGTGGGGACCAGCATGGGCCGTTGGCCACTGCTGCGCGGCTGGCCGGGCGTACTGCCGGTCGTTCTGCCGAGCCTGTCAGAGGCCTGGCTGGCGGCAATGCGCTCGGTGGTCGGGTCGCGGGCAGATGCTGTCTGGTCGGACGGTGCCGACCTCCCGACTGAGGAGGCCATCGCGGAAGCGCTCGGCATGCATCCCGACGAGGACCACCCCGAACCTGCCGCGCATCGGTTGACGCGGCGCGAACAGGAGGTGGTGCGCCTCGTTGCGCAGGGGCACACGAACCGCGAGATTGCCCAGGCGCTGGTGATTAGCCCGGGCACGGCGCGCGTCCACGTCGAACGCATTCTGTCCAAGTTGCACCTGCACTCGCGGATCCAGGCTGGCGGTGTGGGCGGTCGGACAGCACCTGTCGCAAACCGGCTGAGCCGGTTGTATCTACTGATAGATGACGACGTCCGGTGACGGATCCAGGGCGAGCACGTCCTCCGGCGGCATCAGCGGCGTGTCGTAGTTGTAGAAGAGCTTGATGCCGCCGAAATAGTCGCCGACATCTCGGACGAACGTGCCGTATTTACTGATCTTGACTGACGGCGAGCCGAATCCGTCCATATCCATCACGACCTGCACACGCGGATCGGACTCGATGGCGTCGACATTCGTCAGCATGGATGGCAGAAAACGATGCACAATCAACACTTTCGGCGGAAGCTGCTCCGCGGTGACAACTTCCGCCAGTGTCCGAATCGCGACATTGACGTCGGCCGCATCGAGGCTGCCGATCGCCTGACCCGGCACCTGGCTGGGGCCCATGGCGAACTCTGGATCGAGTGCAAGGTGTGTGTGCGGCCGCTTGAGGTACGGCAGCAGTTCGGGCAGCTCATCCGCCACCGAGCTGCGGCCAACCTGAACGTCCAGAATGAGCAGCAGGTCGTTGTCGCCGGCCCAGCCGGACACCTGCTCCATCAGATCAGAGGACATCCGGGCGCGGTAAAGCCCATCCTCACCAGGCGAGCCCTGCGCCAGCGGCGCGATCAGCTCCAGCGCCGGTTTGACGGGCCGCGAGGGGTCGGCGGCCGTGTAGTACGCGACCGTTCGCCGCAGCCGAGCGATCATCTCATCCGGAGGCGGCTCACCCAGACGTCCGAGTACTGGTGACAGCGGATTGCCGTAATACGCGACGATCCGATTTGCTGGCAGCAGGATCTGGGACGCTTGCTGCGCCGTCACCCGAGCATCCCGCGAAGCCGCGCCGGCGGCCGTGGCCCGCAAAGCGGGCAAGCCGACTAGCAGAGTGAACACCAGAAGGAGAAGCGCCCCTCCGCGGACGCTCCGTCGCCAGGCGAATCCTGCTCGCATCGCCGTATCGTAGCGTCCCGGCCCCGGGCTGCCTGGTTACGCAGAGCACCGGCTGCGGCAGCACGTCGCAGCCAATCCGTTTCAGACTTCTTGCGACCCAAGCGTAAGGAGGCGAACTGCTGAGCAAGCCCACGCCGTCCGTCGCGGGTCGCTTTTCCAAACAGTATTCAGAAGCCGAGGCGCCGGATGCCCTCGTTCGTTGCGGCGAAGAGGACGCTGCCGTCGGCTGCGCGCACCAACGCGTTCACCCAGCCGATGTTCTGGGTCCCCAGATAGCTCCACGTGTGCCCACCGTCCGATGAGGCGCGCACGCCGGTCAGCGTCGGGTCCGGCGTCTGGCTAGCGGCTGTCCAGATGGTGTCAGGGTTGGTCGGGTCGTACGCGCCGGCGCACAGGCGCTGCACGTCTGGCTCCATCTGCAGCGCCGCGTTCCAGGTCGCCCCTTCATCGCCCGAGCGCAGCACCGCGGCGCTGACGCCCGAGCCGAACGGATTGCCGACCAGGTACCAGCGGTTGGGTTGCGCACCTTGACCGCCAAGGAGGGTGCAGGGATTGACCTTCTGGCCGGGCGGCAGGAACTGCGACCAGGTACTTCCGCCATCCCGCGTCTGCTGGAGTGCGTGCCCGAAGTCGCGACCGCTGTACCAGCCAGCGTCAGTCATCAGTCGCAGCGGATCGGTCGGGTGCGCAATGAGCAGCGTGGTGGTCGGGATGCACGGCGAACCCACCTGGCTGACCTCGTACCACTTGCTGCCAGGACGCGCCGGCATCGGGGCTGCGCTGGATGGCTGGTTGCTTGTTGGCGGCGATCGTCGGCACCGGGTACGGCCTGCTCCGCAACCCGGTGGCGTCGACGGTGACCGACTTCACGCTGGTCATGCTGATCTACGGACTCGTCGCGCTGATCATTGTCAGTTACGTGCCCGAGCTGTTTCCGACCTCCGTCCGATTGAGCGGATCGGGCCACTCAGCGCGCAGATCGTGCTGGTTGGAGATCGCGGCCAGATCGCCCCGGTTGTCACGGGCGACGCGCGCCGCTGGCGCGACTGGTCCGCCGGGCCGCAGCGCCCGGCGCCAGAAGCGTTGCTGGCCGCCTATCCGGAGTCCGTCACCAGGCTCAACCTGCAACACACATGGCGGCTTGGGTCGCCAACGACGGCGCTCATTCAGCCGGCGTTCTACCCCGATCTCCCCTTCGACTCCGCGCGTCCGCCGCGCCATATCGAGCTTGCGGGCAAAGCGCTGCCGGAGCTCAGCCTCCAGCAGGTGGCGATCATGGCAGGACCAGGCGATCCGGTCCTCGCGGAGACTGCCGCGGAGCGCATCCGCGAGCTCATGGACGGGGGGTTTGTGGTCGATGCTGACGGACAGCACGCGCCAGTCCACGCCGACGACCTTGCGGTCATCAGTCCGCATGTCGAGCAGGCCAGCGCCATCGCGGCTCGCCTCGCCGACGTGCCCGGCTGCTCATCGGCACCGCGAACCACATGCAGGGCCTCGAGCGAGAAGCGGTCGTGGTCATCCATCCGCTGGTCGGCTACCGCGAAGCGCCGGCATGTGCGACGGACCTGGGCAGGTCGTGCGTCGCGCTCTCGCGCCACCGGGCCCACGCCACGGTGATCGTCGACGCTGATGCCGACCTGGTCCTCGCACCCGCACAACGCGAGGCCCCGCGGGATGCGAGGCTCGCGACCCAGCGCCACGTGCTGGCCGCACTGCTCGCGCTCGGCTGAGACAATCCGCTTCGTTTCGCCGCGCCAGTTCGGTTCATGTTTGTCTCGTTCGCTTCAGAAACCGCCGCGCTGACCGAACGCACGGGTTCGGCCCTCGAGGTGCCACGACTAGCAAGCCGTGGGCGAGGCGCAGACTCCGGACAGCCTGCGACGCACACGTCGACCAGCCCGTGCGCACCATTACCGCCGCCTTGGGCCGCGACCGGCCTCGAGCGCCGACCAGCGTCGGGTCTCTGCCATTGCTGGGCTGTCGAATTGTCGAATTCGGCACCCACAACTAGTTCGTTCATCGAGAGAGTGCTCTCTAGGGACCGAAGAGGTGCTGGCGCGCCGTCTCGTCCACGGGCGAGTCCGGTCCAAGTCCGATCACGTCGGGACCATGCCCGCGCTGCAGCGCCGGCATGGCTCTGGCACGGATCTGGTCGCCCTCCACACCGCTGGTGAACACGATCCGCGATCATCCACACTTCCGCGGTATGCACAGTGCTGAAGTACCGGTCGTGTTCGATGGCGTAGTGGTGAGCGGCTGAATCCCAATCGTTGTTTGCGCGGAGCAGCTCGGTTAAGACACGCACCTCCCGAATGGTGAGTGACTGCCCCTGTCCGAACGTCGGATCGGAAGTCGCGGGCCCCGCCGCCGATCAACGCGATGCCTTCCCGGTACGGATGCTCCATCCAGTTCGCCGAACCTTCGAAGTTCGCTAGCGGACCGAATGCGGTCGCGCCAGCAAACCAATGTTCCGGCGTGCCACACTCGCAGCACGCCCGGATGAAGTCGCCGATGTGATTGGCGCCGCTCAGAGGGCCGTGCTGGCCGCGGCGGGCGGTCGAGAAACAGGAGCGGACGTAGTCACCAGACCGGGGAAGATGTAAGGCTATGTCGCCGAAGCTTGGCGTGATGAACAGATGGGCAGTGTTCCGCGGTGCCGCCATTCCCTTGAACAACATACCGCTGACCATCAGGCCGGGCGGATCGCGACGGACCCCAAAACCGGCCTACCGCCGGACCCTTGAGTCGCGACCATCGGCGCCCACCACCAGACGTGCGGTGTGTTGGACGATCGCGCCATCTTGCTGCAGTGACACGCGTGCCGGCTGGCCTGGGCTCACGTCGATGACGTTGCACCTCGACGCACCTCAGCGCCGGCTTCGGCGGCAAGTGCAATCACCACTTCCTGCGTCATCGGGTGCGACCGGTTCAACAGTCCGGAGCGTGAAGGCCAACAATCAACTAAGCACTACCCCGCGCTGATCAATCTGGCGATGAAAACGGCCGGGGATCCATAAACCGTCGCAGCACGTTTTCCGTCACGCGTGAGACGTTGTTCTCAAAATTCCGCCATCCCAGGCTGCCCAGCCAGTTGATCGAGCCTACCGAAAACACCGCGCCACCATGTGGAGTCTCGAAGAAGACCAT
>JAFAPL010000396.1 GCA_019247135.1 Chloroflexota bacterium
ACGCTCGTCGGCGGCCCCCAGGGCGCGGACAAGTTGGCGCAGACGCTCAGCGCGGTGCTCGACACGCCAGCGGCCGACCTGCGGAACCAGATCGACCCCACCAGCAACCGGCCGGTGGTGCTCAAGAGCGGCGTGCCGTCGGCCGTCGCCCAACAGCTCAAACAGCTCGGCCTGCCCGGCGTGTACCTGGACATGGAGCCGCGGCGCGAGTACCCGGAGGGCAGCCTGGCGGCGCAGATTCTTGGTTTCCTCGGCAAGGATCTGACAGCGCTCGGCGGGCTCGAGCTGACCTATGACGCTCAGCTCGCGGGCACGCCCGGGGTCATCGACACGGAAAAGGACACGGCCGGTCAGGAGATTGCGCTCGGCCGCAGGCTCGTCACCCCGCCCGTTCAGGGGTCGGACCTGGTGCTCACGCTGGACCGATACGTGCAGCGCCAGGCGGAACGCCTTCTGAATCAGGCGGTCATCGACAACAAAGCCTCGGGCGGGCTCATCCTGGTGATGGAGCCGAGCACGGGGAACATCCTGGCGGCTGCGAACAATCCGACGTTCAGTCTGACCGCCGATCAGATCTACGACCCGGGTCAGGCCGATCGCTACCGCGCAAAGATCGTCACCGACCAGTACGAGCCTGGTTCGACGCTGAAGACGCTGGCCATGTCGGCAGCGATCGATACGGGCACCGTGACACCCGATACAGTCATGCAGGACACGGGCATCGCGGTGGTTGGGGGCACCGTCATTCACAACTGGAACGGGCTCGGCAATGGACCGAGCACGATGACCCAAGTCCTCATTCACTCCTCGAACGTGGGCATGACGTGGGTCTCGGGCCAGCTCGGGGCGGACAATCTGTACGCCTACTACGCGCGCTACGGGCTGGGTCAGGTGACGGGATTGGGATTGCCGGGCGAGGTGCCGGGGACGGTGCGGACCAACAACGACCCGGGTTGGACACGCGTCGACCAGGCGACCAATGCCTATGGCCAGGGCATCGCGGTCACCCCGATGCAGTTGCTGCAAGCGGTCAGCGTGTTCGCCAATGACGGCAAATTGATTCGCCCACGATTGGTGCGCGAGATTCGCGGACCGGACGGCGTACAGGACATCCCACCGGACGTCGAGCGGCAAGTGATTTCGCCGGACACGGCGCACACGATGATTCGCATGATGATCGCCGTGGACGAGCAGCCAGATCTGAAGCCCGACCGCGTGCCCGGGTACCACATCGCGGCCAAGACCGGTACGGCCGACACGCCGACCAACGTCGGCTACAACACGGCGCTCACGGTGGGGTCGCTGGTGGCGATCTTCCCGGCGGAGGCGCCGAGATTCGTCGTATTGATCCGGCTGGATGGGCCGGAGAAGCTGTACGGCGGGCTCGTCGCGGCGCCGGTCTTGAAGGAGTTGGCGCAAGAACTACTCAGTCATTACCGCGTGCCGCCGTCGTATTGAGTTGGTGCGGATGCGAACCTTCCAGTGGGTCTGAGCCTGTCGGAGGTCCTGGAGGCGACGCGGGGCGAGCTGCGTGGCTCGGCGCCGGGCGATCCGCGGTTCACTTCGTTCACTCCGTTCACTTCGTTCACTTCGTTCACACGCGTGGTGATCGATTCGCGCAAGGTCGTGCCCGGGGCGCTGTTTATCGCGCTCAAAGGCCAGAAGCACGACGGCCACGTGTTCGTCGCGCAGGCCCTGGCCGACGGTGCAGCGGGCGCGCTCGTCGAGCACGTGCCGCACGACATCGCCTGGGCTGGCGGCGAGCCGCCGCTCATCCTCGTCAAGTCCACGCCAACGGCACTCGCGGACATGGCGCGGTGGGCACTCGCGCGGCAGACGGGCCTCGAAATAGTGGGCATCACGGGCAGCCTGGGCAAGACCACGACCAAAGAAGTGACCGCCAGCGTGTTGGCAAGCAAGCGGCGCGTGCTCAAGACGGAGGGGAACCTCAACTCGGAGATCGGGCTGCCGATGAGCGTCCTCAACGGACTCTGCGAAAGCGCGCGGCCCGAGGTCGCCGTTCTCGAGATGGCGATGTACGACGTGGGCGACATTCGATTTCTGGCACGGCTGGCGCACCCGCGTGTCGGGGTGGTGACGGCCGTGCTGCCCGTTCACCTGGAGCGACTGGGTACTATCGAACGCATCCAGGAGGCCAAACAGGAGCTCGTCGAAGAGCTTCCGTCCGACGGCGTGGCCGTCCTCAACACCGACGACCCGCGAGTCGAGCGCATGGCCGAAGCCACACCCGCGCGTGTGGTGCGCTACGGTGTCTCCGAGGCGGCGCAGGTGCGGGCGGAACGCATCGATAGCCAGGGTCTGCGAGGCGTCGAGTTCGATCTGGTCCGCGGCGCCGAACGCAGGCGGGTGCACCTGCCGTTGCTGGGCGCGCAGAGCGTTCACGCGGCACTGGCCGCGACGGCGGTCGCGCTCGAAGAGGGTCTTTCGACGAGTGAGGCGGCCGAGGCGCTGCAGCAACTGTCGCCGGCGCTGCGGCTGCTGGTGGTCGAGGGCATCAATGGCACGCGTGTGGTGGACGACAGCTACAACGCGAGCCCGGAGTCGGTGCTGGCGGCGTTGAATCTGCTGCGCGAGCTGCCCGGGCGACGCAAGGTCGCCGTCCTGGGCGACATGCTCGAGCTCGGCAGCGAGACCGAGCGAGCGCATCGACGGGTCGGAAACCGTGCTGCCGCGGTGCTCGATCTTCTGGTCGTGTACGGCCCCAACTCGGCCGTTACGGCAATGGAGGCGAGAAGCGCCGGGTTGTCGGCCGACCGCGTGTACGAAGGCCG
>JAFAPL010000053.1 GCA_019247135.1 Chloroflexota bacterium
GCCGCAACAGCTCGTCGCTGCTCAGGTACGGCTCGCGGCCGACGTGCTCGCGAACTGTTTCGGCTGCAGCGCCGGCTTTGGCGACCACCGGGTGCTGCTGGTGGACCCGGCCGCCGGCGCGGGTGTGTATCCGCTGGCGGCGATGGCCGACACGGCCGAGCGGTGCTGCGCCGCGGCGCCGCGCATCGTCGCCTTCGAGGCGCGGCCTGGGGCCGCGACGCTCGTGCGCGCTCGGCTGTCGAGAGCGGGCGCGCATGAGGTCGACGTTCGCGTCGAAGACACTCTGGGTGCCGAGCTACAGGGATCAGCCCCGATCCTCGTGTGCATGGGCAATCCGCCATATCGCCGCGGTCGGGCCCTCGAGGCGACGTTCGCGACTCACACGGGTGTACACGGCAAGAATCTTCACAACGCCTACGTGTATTTCTGGCGCTGGGCGCTGCGGACGGTCTTTCAGCAGCGTGAGGGGGCGGGGCTTGTTTCACTCGTCACGCCTGCGTCGTTTCTGGCTGGGCCTGGCTTTGGCGGCTTGCGGGCATTGCTGCGCCAGGAGTTGGACGAGCTGTGGGTGCTCGACCTGGGCGGCGATGGGCGTGGCGCACGACCGAGCGACAACGTGTTCGAGATCCGCTCGCCGGTCGCGGTGACGATGGGCGTCCGTTTCGGGTGCGCGTCGCCCGATCCAGCCCGGGTGTGGTTCGCACGCCTGGACGGTACGCGTGCCGAGAAACTCGACGCGCTCGATCGGGTGCGCGTGGTGCGCGACATCGCCTGGCGGGAAGTCGACGGCGGGCCGCAGGCCGCCTTCGTCGGCCGGCGCGTTACGCGCTATCACTCGTGGCCCCTCCTGACCGAGCTGTTTCCGCTGCAGCTCTCAGGCTGTCAAATGAAGCGAACGTGGCCGGTCGCGCCCACTCGGGCGGCAGTGCTGCAGAGATGGCAAACGCTGCTCGAATTCGAGGGTGCCGATCGAGAGCGTGCGTTCCAGGTCACCCGCGATCGGAGTTGCGCCTCGACGCCGCCCGGCCTGTTCGATGGCGCGCCACGCCAGCCGGCCCTCGCAACCCTCGAGACGGGCGGAGCGCCGCCTCAGGTCGTGCGGTACGCGTATCGAAGCTTCGACCGTCAGTGGCTGCTCGCCGACTCGCGACTGGGCGACTTCATGCGTCCGCGCCTCTGGCGGATGGCCGGTCCGCGCCAGATCTTCCTGACCAGCCTTTTGACGGGTGTCCTCGGTGATGGCCCCGCCGCGGTGGCCACCGCGCTCGTGCCCGATCTCGACCATTTTCGAGGCTCGTTCGGCGGTCGAGCGGTGATTCCGTTGTGGCTCGACTTCGAGGGAACGCAGCCGAACGTCGACGCCAGAGCGTGTGACGTCCTGTCGGATCGGCTCGGCATTGCCGTCTCGCCCGAAGACCTGCTGGCCTATTGCTATGCCTTGCTGAGCAGCAGCGCCTACGCGAGGCGTTTTCACGAGGAGCTGCTGGAGCCTGGGCCGCGCGTCCCCGTCGATGTCAGCGTGACGGCTTTCGCACGCGGCGTAGAGCTCGGCCGCGAATTGCTCTGGTTCCACACCTTCGGGACCCGCATCCTCGCTGGTCGAGCCCTGCACGGTCGCGCTGCCTGCATTGTGGCGCCCTCGCAGCCGACGTGTTTCAGGTACGACGAAGGCGAGCAACGGCTGCACCTTGGGAATGGGATGTTTGGGCCAGTCGAGCCAGGCCTGTGGAGCTTCGGGGTCTCGGGCCTGCGCGTGCTTCCGTCGTGGCTCGGCTATCGAACCCTGCCGGCGAAGCATCCGAGTTTGCTGGACGACATTCGGCCAGTGTGGACGGAGGCAGCGACGCACGAGCTGCTCGAGCTCCTCTGGGTTCTGGAGGGTACCCTCGCGCTCCAACCCGAGCTCGAGACCCTGCTCGACGAGGTTGTCGCGTAGACTCGGCCGACGTGACGGACTTCGCCTTCGTGCCGGCGACCGGCCTCGTCGAACAGATCAGACGTCGCGAGATCTCGCCCGTTGAGTTGACAGGCAGCGTTCTCGAGCGCGCCGACCAACTGCAGGGGACGTTGCACGCGTTCCTGACGCTGGATCCCGAAGGTGCGCTGCGGTACGCGCGGGATGCCGAGGCGGCGGTCATGCGTGGCGACCAGCTCGGCCCGCTACATGGGCTTCCAGTGTCGGTCAAAGACCTGGAGCAGACAGCGGGCCTGCGCACGACCAGCGGTTCGAAGTTCTTCGAGC
>JAFAPL010000747.1 GCA_019247135.1 Chloroflexota bacterium
TGCCCAGGCCGACGCGTGACCGCAGCAGCCACGCCGACACCCCGATGCACGCCGCCGCGAGCCAGAGTGCGAGCTCGTACCGCAACGTCAGGTCGTAGGCGGCGACGAACGCCGGCGGCATCGAGCTCACGGCAGGCAGCGCATTCGCCGTCGTGATGCGCAGCACTTCCGCCAACCCGAGCGTGCCGATGGCGAAATACGTTCCGCGCAAGCGGAACGTCGGCACGCCGATCACCATCGCGAACGCCAGCGCCACGATGCCACCACTGGCGAAACTCAGCGCGTACGGCCAGCCGCCGATCCAGGTGGACCGAGCGACCACGGCACCGATGCCGAAAAAGGCCGCGTGTCCGAGATTGACCTGTCCAGCAAAACCGCCCAGCACATTCCAGCTCTGGCTGAGCGTGACACCCAGAAACACCAGAAACAGCAGGATGAGCACGTCGGCGCGGTTGACTATGAGCGGAAGCAACGCCAGCACCACCAGGGCGACCAGCGGAACCAGTACGGACGGCGAGGTGAGCGCCAGTCCGGGCCAGCGCGGACGCTCCGCGATCTCCAGCTGCGTCATCGCTGACGACGGGCAAACAGCCCCTGCGGGCGGATCAACAGCACCAGCAGAAAGAGCACCAGCCCGATCACCTCGCGATAGGTCGCGCCGAACAGGAAGTTGCTGATGGCTTCCGCGGCTCCAAGCAGGAGGCCAGCGGCAAACGCACCGCCGATGCTGCCCATCCCTGCAAGGACGATCACGACGAGGGCCTTGAGCGTCCAGGCCGACCCCAGCGTGGGCGCAATGGTGGATCCGATGCTAACCAGCGAACCCGCGATTCCAGCCATCGCCGCGCCGATGCCGAAGGTGATCAGGTATGTGCGTCGGATGTCGATACCAGCGAGCGCGGCCGCACGCCAGTCCTCGGCCGTGGCTCGAATCGCCTTGCCAATATAGGTGCGCCGAAGCAGCTGATCGAGCAACACAATGGCCAGACAGGCCAGCGCCAGGCTGGCCACACGTGTGTACGGGAACACGAGGCCCGCCACGACGGCACTACCGCCGGCGTACGACGTGTTTACCGCACGCTCATTGGCGGTGAACGCCCATTGCGCAAGATTTTGCAGGACCAGGCCGAGACCAAAGCTCACGAGCAATGAGTTCTTGATGCGATTTTCCTCGTCCAACCGCTCTACGAACACGAACAAACCACGATGCAAGCCCAGACCGATCAGGAATAACACGGGTGCGCTCACCAGAACGGAAACGAAGGGATCAACTCCAGCTAACGTGAATAGCCAGAAGCTGACGTAGCCACCCAGCATGAGCAGCTCGCCGTGGGCAACATTCAGCACTCGCAGTACGCCGAACACGAGCGACAAACCAGCCGCCGCGACACCATAATTGCTGCCGACAAACAGGCCAAAGATGATATTTTGAGCAACAGCCTGCGGGTTCATGCCGTGGCTACCATGCCCAGGTACGCGCGTTGTACACCAGCGTCGGCGAGAAGGTCGGCGCCCGTGCCAGTACCGACCACCCGTCCTTGCTCGAGAATGTACCCGCGATCGGCGAGTTGCAGCGCAAGCCGCGCGTTTTGTTCGACCAGCAAGACCGTCAAACCTTGTTCATTCACCATGCGCAACACACCGAAAATGTCACGCACAACCAGCGGCGCGAGGCCGAGGCTCGGCTCGTCGAGCAACAACAAGCGAGGCAAACCCATCAGCGCGCGGCCGACCGCCAGCATTTGCTGTTGACCGCCGCTCAGCGTGCCCGCGATCTGCTGCTGCCGCTCTTTCAGGATCGGGAAGATTTCGAACACCCAGCGGAGAGTTTTGTGTCGCTCGGCGCGCGCCTTGCGTGAGTACGCACCGATCTCCAGATTTTCGATCACGCGCATGGTCGAGAAGATGTGGCGGCCTTCGGGCACGAGAACAACGCCGTGTTCCACGACGCTGTGCGGATCCAGACTGTGTAAGGCAGTCCCCTCGAACTCGATGCTTCCGGCGCTGGCTTTGTGAAGTCCAGACAAGACGTTCATCAGGGTTGTCTTTCCTGCACCGTTTGGCCCAATGAGCGTCACGATCTCTCCAGCATTGACCTCGAGCGAGACGTCCCACAGGGCTCGAACGTCGCCGTAATCTGCCGCGACATTCATCACCGACAGCACTGTCAGAGGTCCTCGGTCCCGAGGTACGCGTCGATGACTCGAGCATCAGCCGCGACCGCGGCTGGAGCGCCCTCGGCGATCTTCTCGCCGGCGCTCAGGACGACCACCCGGTCCGACAAACCGAACACCGCCTTGACCAGGTGCTCGACCATGATGAGCGTGGTGCCGGCCCCACGAATGCGCTGGATCAGGTCGAGGGCCGAGACAACTTCAGATGGATTCAGTCCCGCCAGCAGTTCGTCCAGGAGCAGCAAGCTCGGGCGGGTTGCGAGCGCACGTGCCAGCTCGAGGCGTTTTCGATCGACCAGCGTAAGCTCGTGCGCGAGACGCCGCTGACGGTCGCCGAGCCCGACGAGCTCGAGAATCCCCTGTGCATCAGCTTCGGCCTGTCGGCGCGAATGAGCCGCCTCGCGACCGTAAACGCGCCCGATGGCAACGTTTTCGAGCACGGTCAGATTGAGAAAGGGTCTGACGAGCTGAAACGTTCGCGCGATGCCGAGCTTGCACCGCTTCTCGGGTGACAGACGGGTGATTTCATCGGCGCCAAACAGCAGTCGACCCGCTGTCGGGCGATAGACACCGGTAATCAGGTTGAAGAGGGTGGTCTTGCCGGCGCCGTTTGGCCCGATCAAGCCCAGGATTTCACCAGGCTGGACCACCAGGTCGACCGACCGAACAGCCATCAGCCCGCCGAAGGCGCGCGAGACTTGCTCCAGGCGCAGGAGCTCGGTCAGCGATCGGTCCAGGCTTTGGCTGGAAAGCTGGGTGGCTGTGGCGCCTGGTCCTTGGGCCATACGAGAGCCTGTTTGCTAGACAGCCACTGATTGAACACCGTGATCATCGGTGACGTCCCGTCAGGATTGAACGTCACCGGACCGGCGACAGTCATCATGTTTGTCGCGGCGATCGCATCACGCACGGCACTACGATCGGGTTTGCCGGCGCGATTGACAGCGTCGAAGAGCACCTGAACGGCGGCGTATGCAGCCCCGACAAGCGCCTCAGCTGACTTGTTGTACGTCGCCTGGTGCTCGTCCACGACCTGAGACACACCCGGGAACTTCAATTGCGGGCTCCAACCAGGCGCGTTCAGGACATAATCGCCGTCCTTGCCCAGGTTCTGTCCCCAGATGAGGCTGTCGGCGGCGCGGATAAAAATCGTCATCTTCGGCAGGAAGTCGAGCTCCTTCATCTGCTTTTGCAGCG
>JAFAPL010000810.1 GCA_019247135.1 Chloroflexota bacterium
GCGCAACGCGCCACGCTGCAGTACTGGAAGCAACAGATGCCCTGGGCTGACAAGGGCAGCGTCACGGTCGCCAACGGCGGCGACCTGGCCAAGGAGGCGGGTGTGTTCCCGTGGCTGGCAGTTACGCCCGAGAACGCACCGCGCTGATCGTGACCGTCCTGAACGAGGCGGCCGGCATCGATGCGCTACTCGAGTCAGTGGCTTCGCAAACGCGTCTGCCCGACGAAGTTGTGGTCGTGGACGGCGGCTCGCACGATGGCACGTGGAAACGCCTGGAGTCGTGGTCGATGCGGCTCCCTCTACGACCGCTTCGGTACGAGGGTGTGAACATCGCGCGTGGACGCAATCTGGCCATTGCAGCGACCACTGCGGAGATCGTTGCGGCTACCGATGCGGGCGTCCGGCTCGAACCGGATTGGCTCGCGAATTTGCTCGCACGACTTGGCCCAGAAGTCGACGTCGTGAGCGGGTTCTTCGTGCCTGACGCACAGACGGCGTTCGAACGCGTGATGGCGGCGACCGTTCTGCCAAACCGTGAGGACGTGCGCGCCGAGACGTTCCTGCACTCGAGCCGATCCGTACTCTTTCGACGCAAGGTGTGGGAGAGCATCGGCGGCTATCCCGAATGGCTCGACTATTGTGAGGATCTTGTCTTCGATCTCGCGTTGCGCCGGCACGGTGCCCGCTTTGCGTTCGCGTCAGACGCGACGGTGCACTTCAAACCACGCGGCACGCTTGGGGCTTTCTTCCGACAGTATTTCCTCTACGCGCGGGGCGACGGCAAGGCGGATCTCTGGCGCCGCCGACACGCGATCCGCTACACGACCTACGCTGCCATACCGTTCCTGCTGCGCCGCGGCCCAATCGGCTGGGTGCTGCTGTTCGCCGGTGCGCTCGCGTACTGCCGCCGGCCGTATCAGCGGCTGATGGCGCACGACCTCAACCCGTTCGAGATGGCGTCTGCGGTTATGCTGGTGCCAGTGATTCGCCTGGTGGGCGACCTGGCCAAGATGCTCGGGTACCCGGTGGGTGTCTGGTGGCGATGGACCTGTCGATCGTCATCCTGAACTACAACACACGCGAGCACCTCGCCGAGTGCCTGCGAGCGATTCAGGCCGAAGGCTCGACGACGCTGAGCGGTGGGTCGATCGAGGCCGAAGTGTTCGTCGTGGACAACGCCTCGAACGACGGCTCGGCGGATGCGGTCGCCGAAGAGTTTGCCTGGGTACGGCTGGTCCGCTCGCCGCGGAATGGCGGCTTTGCATACGGCAACAACCTGGCGTTGCGGCAGGCGCGAGGCGAAAACATCATGTTGTTGAATCCCGATTCGCTGCTGCCGCGTGCCGCCATCGAGGGATTTCTGCAACGGCTCGCGGCGCATCCCGAGGCGGGGATCATCGGCCCGAAACTGCTACGCCCGGATGGCAGCATGCACCTCGCGTGCCGTCGGTCATTTCCGACCCCGCTCGTGGCCCTGTATCGGCTGTCCGGCCTGGCGCGGTTGTTTCCGGGGAGCCCACGCTTCGGGCGCTACAACCTAACGTATGTCGACCCCGACGTGCCGCTGGAAGTCGACTCCGTGTGCGGCGCGTGCATGGTCGTTCGTCGCCGCGTCGTCCAGCGCATCGGACTGTTGGACGAACGTTTCTTCATGTATGGTGAGGATCTGGACTGGTGCCTGCGCACGCGCGCGGCGGGCTGGACCGTTCGTTACGAGCCGAGCATCGTCGTGCAGCACCAGCACGGTGCGTCGAGCCGCAAGCGTGCGCTGCGGACCACGTTTCACTTCTTCCGGGCGATGGACCTCTTCTACCGCAAGCACTACATCCGCCGATATCACCCCGTCGTGACTGGTGCCGTGCGGACCGGCATTTATGGTGCATTGGCCGTGGCGGTCTGTCGAACGTTGTTGACCAGCCGTGAGCAGCGTCGGGTCGGGCTATGAGCATCGTTCGGGGGCTGAGTGGATTGCGCGGCCTGTACGTGCTCGCGCTGTTGTGCAGCGACTTCGTCATGCTGCGGCTCGCGTTCGTGCTGGCGTTCCGACTGCGACTGCTGGGTGAGCCGGGGCCACAGCCGGGCGATCCGCCGGCGACGTACGACGATCTGGCTCTTCTGTGCGTCCTGGTCATCATGCTGCTGTTCGCGGTGCGCCGCCTGTACATCCCGCGGCGCGGCGTCGGCCGGGTCGACCTGCTCTACCAGGTCAGCGCCGCGGTCGGCCTGGGTTGGCTGGCCGCGCTGAGTGTGACCTTCTTCGTCTACCGCGCGCTCGATCCACCGCGCCTGATGCTGGTGTACTGGGCGCTACTCTCGATCGCGCTCGTCTGGCTATCGCGGGTCATTCTCGACTCACTGCTGCGTGAAGCGCACCGTCGCGGGCGCGATCTCGAACGCATCCTGATCGTTGGCGATGGCGAGCAGGCACAACTGGTGGATGCCAAGATCCGAGCCGCGCCCGAGCTTGGGTACCGGGTGGTCGGCTTCGTCGGCAGCGGCTCGAGCAACGGAGCGGCGCGCGTCGACCCTGTGCTGGGTGATCTGGCCCAGATTCCGGAGCTCGTCCGCCGTTACGGGGTTGGCGAAGTGATCATCGCCTGGCCGACGATCGGCCACCATCAGCTGGTGGATATCGTGACCGGCTGCACTCGCCAGCGCGTGGACATCAAGATCTTCCCCGATATTTTCGAGTTGATGGCCCGCGAGGTCGAGACGAGTGAGCTGACCGGGCTGCCGCTGATGCGCGTGCGTGACGTGGCGCTGCGCGGCTGGATGCGGTTTCTGAAACGGGCGCTGGACGTGGCAGTCAGTTGGACGGCACTCGTGCTGCTGTCGCCGTTCCTGCTGCTGATGGCGCTACTCGTGAAGTTGACGTCGCCCGAGGGGCCGGTGCTCCACGTCCAGGAGCGGGTCGGTCTGGATGGGCGACCGTTTCAGATGCTCAAGTTCCGGTCGATGCGGCCGGATGCGGAAGCAGAGACGGGGCCCGTGTGGGCGGTGCCAGACGATCCGCGGCGCACACGCGTGGGGGCATTTTTCCGCCGCTTCAGCATCGACGAGTTCCCGCAATTGATCAACGTGCTGCTCGGGGAGATGAGTCTCGTGGGGCCACGTCCCGAGCGGCCGGAGTTCGTTGCGCAGTTCGCGCGGCTCGTGCCGCGGTACCAGGAACGACACATGGAAAAGGCAGGCCTGACGGGCTGGGCGCAAGTGAACGGCCTGCGCGGTCAGACGAGCGTCGTCGAGCGCACGGAGTACGACCTGTTCTACGTCGAGACGTGGTCGCTGGCGTTCGACATCAAGATCCTGCTGAAAACCCTGGCCGCGGTGATCAAGGACCGCAACGCCTACTGATGCTCGAACTGGAGCGGTGGCACTTCACCGTCGATGATTTCCATCGGATGGTCGAAGCTGGCCTGTTCACGGACGACGATCGCGTCGAGCTCATCAATGGAGAGCTGGTCGCAATGAGCCCAACCGGGTCGCGGCATAGCGGCTGCGTCACCGCGCTGACCACGCTGTTCGCCCCGCTCCTAGTTCAGCGCGCGGCGCTACTGAGCGTGCAAGGCCCTTTACGCCTCAACGAGCGGAATGAGTTGTATCCGGACCTCCTCTTGTTACGACCTCGCGACGACGACTATCGCTTGGCGCTGCCCGGACCGGGAGACGTTTTTCTGCTCATTGAGGTGTCGGAGACAACCTTGCGGTTGGACCGCGAGGTCAAAGTGCCGCTGTACGCGGAAGCGGGCGTGCCCGAGGTCTGGGTGGTTGACCTGACGGGCGGGCGCTTGCTCGTGCACCGCGATCCCGTGCAAGGCGAGTATTCCGTGCATCCGGTCCGCCGCGGCCAGAGCATCGCTCCGGCGGCGTTCTCGGACCTCCAGCTTTCGATCGACGGGATCCTCGGTTAGATGGTGGAAGGTGCGGCTGGGCGGTTCATTTATGAGTTCGTGGATCCGCTGCGGGGGGCGGATGGGACGCTGTATGTCGTGCAGGTCTACGGGCGGGCGCGGCAGGACGGGATGTGGGAGGGGTGGCTCCAGTTCAGCACGCCCACACAGGTCTTGCGGACCGCGCGGGAGACCACCCAGAGCTCGGCCGACGACCTGCTGTACTGGGCGACGGGGCTCGAGCCTACGTACCTCGAAGGCGCGTTCCAGCGCGCGCGGCAATAACCCCGCGCCGCAAGCGTCATCGAAACCGCCTCGACGAGTGCATCATCCAAGCTCGCGCACGAGACGCCCAGCCAGTTAGCGGCGGACGTCGCCGGACCAGGCGGGCGCCGCCACGTCCTCCCAGCGAGGCAGACCCTCCTGGTCCGCTGGCACCGTCATGGCGAACGCGCCGCAGCGCGCGGCAAGGGCCATGCTCGCGGCCAGGTCCATACCTTTCAGTTCACCGGCGAGCAACCCCGCGGCGAACGCGTCACCCGCTCCGACTGGATCGACCACGCGCGGAATCTGCATCGCCTCGACTTCGACGAAACCGTCGGCGTCGACTGCCACCGCACCGCGCGCGCCCAATTTCACGACGACTCGGCGCGGCCCGAGCGCGCACAGGTCCCGCGCTGCCGCAACCGCGTCCGATTCGCCGGTGAGAAGCTGTGCCTCGTCCAGACCGGGCAGCACCACGTCGGCGAGACGAGCGAGGTCGCGCAGCACGCCGCGCGCTTCATCAGCGCTCCAGAGTTTAAGCCGAAGGTTCGGATCGAGCACAACCGTGACGCCCCCGGCACGCGCCATCTCGGCTGCCGCGAAGACTGTCTCCTTGCACGATTGGGAGAGCGCAGGCGTGATACCAGACAGAACGAGATACTTCGAATCGCGCACGTACGCTTCGTCCAGGTCTGATGGCGTCAGGCGGCTCGCCGCCGACCCGCGACGGTAGTACACAACGTCCACTGCACCGAACTCGCGCCGATCACGGAACAGCACGCCCGTGGGCGCCTGTGAGTCAAAGACGAGATGCGAGACGTCCACGCCTTCGCCACGCAGGCGGAACGCGACCGCGCGGCCGAACTCGTCATCGCCGACGCGACTGATGAAGCCCGCCGTGCAGCCGAGACGGCACAGACCGACTGCTACATTCGACTCCGCGCCGGCAACGTGGCGGGAGAACGTGCTCGCCTCCCGCAGCAGCCCGGTCTGCTGCGCCAGGAACAGCACCATCGTCTCACCCAGAGCGACGACGTCGGGCACGGGCACGGCGGCCAAGACTACCATTCAGGCGGCATGCTCGGCCCACTCCTCCAGCGACTGCGACGGCTCTTTGCTCGCAACGCCGCTGACGATCCGCTGGCGGGGCTTCAAGCGCCCGACCTGCGGCTGATCGTTGGTCTCGGTAATCCCGGGCCTGAATACGCGCAAACGCGGCACAACATCGGTTTTCTCATCGTGGAAGAGATCGCGCGCCGACGAGGCGTGACCTGGCACGCCGCCACCGACGCTCAGAGCCTGGTCGCCGTGGACGAATCACTGTTGCTCGCCAAGCCTCAGACATACATGAATCGGAGTGGGACCGCCGTCCACCACCTGCTGGAACGCCTGGAGCTTCCACGAGATCGCTGTTTGATTGTTTATGACGACATGGATCTGCCATTTGGCACCTTGCGGCTGCGCCAGCGCGGCAGCCCCGGCACTCACAACGGCATGCGCTCCGTAACGGCAGCGCTCGCCTCGACAGACGTGCCGAGGCTGCGAGTCGGCATCTCTCAATCATCACAGCCAGGCCAGGCCATCGATCACGTGTTGGGCGAGTTTTCGTCACATGAACAGGAAGAGGTCCATCAGCTCGTCGTCCGCGCGGCCGACGCGGCGCTCGCGTGGCGAAATGAAGGCGCGGCGGTCGCGATGAACCGTTACAACAACTAGGCAAGAGCATGCGCCTGCAGTCGTTGCTGGCGGCTTTGCAGAACGACGACGGCTTTCAGCAGCTGCTCGCGATCGCAAGGCAGCCAAGTGCACAGGCCGCGCCGGTCCTGTCGGCGATCACGCCAGCCCGTCCGTTCGCGCTGGCAGCGCTCCACGCTGCCGTGCGTCGGCCGATGCTGCTCGTTGTCGGCCGACCTTCAGAGGCTCGCGGCTACGTCAACGAGCTGCGCGCATGGGCAGCGGATCCGGATTCGGTGCTGCTCTTTCCAGAAACGGACGCGCTGCCGTACGACCGTCTGCCCAACGAGCCGGACAAACTCGCCGAACGCCTGAGCACGTTGGAGCGGCTGGGCGTGGGCAATGGTGGGCCGGCGCCTCTCGTCGTGGCATCGGTGCGTGCCGCGATGGACCTGGTCCTGGACGCCGAGACGTTCCAGTCCGCACACAAGCGCATCCAACGGGGTGACGTTCTGCCACCCGCGAATCTCGCGTCACAGTTGCTGCGGCTCGGATACGAGCCATCGCCGCTGGTCGATCAGCCGGGTCTGTTCAGCCGGCGCGGGGGCATCCTCGACGTCTTTCCGCCAGGCGGTTACCCGACGCGCATCGAGCTCTGGGGCGACGAGGTCGACACCATCCGGCTGTTCGATGCCGCAACGCAGCTGTCCACCGAACAGCTCGAGGTGTGCTCGATCGGGCCGGCCCACGAGGTCCTCCCGCGGGCGCTCTCGTTCAGCTTCAACCTGGAGAGCGTGCGTCCGCAGTTTGTGGATACGTTCGCGCGAGACGTTCGAATCTTGCGGGAAGGCAATCACGCGTTTCCGGCGCTCGAGTTTTACCGAGGCTTTCTCGGGACAGCGACACTGCTGGAGTATTTGCCTTCCGATGGGCTGCTCGTGCTGGAAGAGCCCGACGCACTGAATCGGTCGGGCGAAGAGTTCGAAGAGCAGGTCGAGCAGCTGCACGCGGACTTGCTGGAGCGCGGCGAAGTGCCGCCCGGCCTGGCGCGGCCGTATCGACCCTGGCGCGAGCTCCTGCGTCGGGGCACCGCGCCAGCACTGCACATACGATTTGATCCCGACGCCGAGAGTCTTCCCTTTGAGCATGCGCCAAGGTACGGCGGTCGCCTCGATGGATTCCTCACGCAGGTTATCGACGATCCTCGAGCGAACGTCGTCATCGTCAGTCAGCAAGCGAGCCGACTCAGCGAACTCCTGCAGGAACAGGGAGTCAGCACAAATCCGCGCGAGAGCTTGCCACCGCAGCCAGCGGGTATCGAGCTGGTCAACGGCCTGCTCAAAGAGGGATGGGTTTCGCCGCGGCTGGGGCTTGCGCTGTTCACCGACAGCGAGATTTTCGGCTGGACGAAGCAGCGGCGCTCCGCGCCCACGCGGCGTCTGACGTCCGAGCGTGCCATGGCCGCGCGGGAGTCATTTATCGCCGACCTGCAATTGGGCGATCTCGTCGTCCACGTCGACCACGGCATCGCCCGCTACGGCGGGCTCGTTTCCACCCCGCTCGGCTCGGTGATCGGCCAGGACTCGCAGCTGGAGCTGCCGGGCCACGCCGAGTTCCTGCTGCTGCACTATGCCGAAGGCGACAACCTGTACGTCCCCATCGCGCAGGCCGATCGCGTAGGACGCTACGTCGGTGCAGGTGACGCCGATCCGTCACTGACCCGGCTCGGCACCGGCGAGTGGGTGCGCGCCAAGGCCAAGGTGCGGCGCTCCGTGCGCGATCTTGCCCAGGAGTTGATGGAGCTGTACGGAGCGCGATCCGCGCTCGAAGGGCATGCGTATCCATCTGATACGCCCTGGCAGCTGGAGCTCGAGGGCAGCTTCCCGTTCGAGGAGACTCCCGATCAGGTGCAGGCGATCGAGGATGTCAAGGTCGATATGGAGTCGCAGCGCCCGATGGACCGTCTGCTGGTTGGCGACGTCGGCTTCGGCAAGACCGAAGTGGCGTTACGAGCCGCGTTCAAGGCGGTACAGGACGGCCGCCAGGTCGCGGTGCTCGTACCGACCACGGTGCTCGCGCAGCAGCACTACAACACGTTCCGCGATCGGCTCGGCGCGTTCCCCGTCACGGTCGAGATGCTCTCGCGGTTCCGTTCGGACAAAGAGCAGCGTGACATCATTGCCCGTCTGGCACGCGGCGCGGTGGACATCTGTATCGGCACGCACCGCCTGGTCCAGCGTGACGTCGAGTTCAAAAACCTCGGCCTCGTGATCATCGACGAAGAGCAACGGTTTGGCGTAGCGCATAAGGAGCGCCTGAAGCAGCTTCGCCGCGAAGTCGACGTGCTGACACTCACCGCGACGCCGATTCCGCGCACTCTGCACATGGGTCTGGTTGGCGTGCGCGACATGAGCGTGCTCGAAACGGCGCCTGAGGCGCGTCTACCCGTGCGTACGTACGTGACCGAGTACGACGACGGGCTCGTGCAAGAGGCGATCCTGCGCGAGATCGATCGCGGCGGTCAGGTCTACTTCGTCAACAACCGCGTTCAGGGGATCGAGACGATCGCCAATCGGCTGCGGCGGTTGGTGCCTGAGGCGCGTATCGCCGTTGCGCACGGCCAGATGCCCGAAGACCAGCTCGAGCAGACCATGCTGGCATTCGCGGAGGGCGACTATGACGTCCTCGTGTGCACGACCAT
>JAFAPL010000812.1 GCA_019247135.1 Chloroflexota bacterium
GTAACTGCGCCTCATTCGCAAGCGCCACACCGAGAGCCGGGCCGGTGTGGCCGTTCAACAACCCAGAGAGCGTCCGATCTGCCGCGCGCCATAGCCACACCTGCCCAGTGGACGTCCCCGCTACCAGCAATGCACCGTCACCACTGAGCGTCAGCGACACGGGCTGGCTGAACGCGTCGGACAGTACAGTGCGTTCGAGGTGCGCGCCGGCCAGGCTGGCATCCGGTGCCTGTACCTCCGCCAGATAGGCTTGCCGAAGTGCCAGCCGCGACAAGTCCAGCCCGCGCATGTGGCCGCGCAACAGCCGAAGCAGGTTGACGACGTTCCCTGGACCATAGCCCTGGATGTCGAGGGGGCGACCTCGCCAGCTGTCGAGCAGCGCGATGAGCCGCTCCTCGGTTGCACGACTGTCGCCGTGCTCCGTCAGCCGCTGCAGAATCGGCCCGCCGATCAGGCGCTCCTGGCTCTCGCGCACGTACTCCTTGGTTTGCGCCTGGATGAGCGGCTGCTTCGCCAACAGATTCGGCTCGGACCGATCGATCTCCTCGGCCACGCCCTCCACCAGTTGCTCCGTCACGTACTCGAGTACCACCGAATGCAGCGTGAATCCCCTGCCCTGACGGCTCTGCTCGAGCAGCGAGCGACGCCGCAACGTTTCCACGGCCGCGATGAGGTCGCCGCGGCTGACGCGTTGCCCCACATCGTCAAACAGCTCACGTACCGTGCGCGGCTCGCGTTCGACTGCCAACCATCGCAGCAGTTCCTGCTCCAGCGCCGAAAGTCTTCGCTTGAGCTGAGCATCCAATATTGTCCGAATGCCGCGGTGGGCGACGCCGTAAGTGCTCGTGTTGTATTCGAGAAATTCAGCGATGCCGCCGTTGAACACCTGATGGATCGTGTCGCCGACCACCTTCAGCGCCAGGCTATTGCCTCCGTAGCGGGCCACCAGGTGCGCCCACCCAACCTCGTCCCCGCTCAGCTGCTTGTCAATCAGCAGACTGCGGCTATCAGCGACACTGAGGCCGCCTAGCGTGAGCGTGCGGACGCCCGGGCTGCCTTTGAGCGGGACCAGCTCGCCCGGCTCCTCCCGACTGGTCACGAGGAGACAGCTGCGGTGCGTACGCTCGGCGATCGCTTGCAGGAGCGTCCCGTAGCCCTCGCATCCGAGTCGGTAGTCCCCCCGGCGCTCGCCAGCCTCGAGCAGGGTCTCGAAGTTGTCCAGCACGAGCAGACTGCGGCGCTCGCGCAACAGGTCCAGCAGGATCTGCAGACGCTCGGACGTGGTGCTCGAGGCAACGAGTTGCTGGTCCGACAAAAACCCGATCGCTCCCGCCAGCCACTCACTCGTCGCGGGCGCATCGCGCATATTGCGCCAGTACACGCGCTCGAAGCTCGGCGCCAGCTCGTACGCGACCTTCGCGGCGAGATACGTCTTGCCGATGCCGCCCAGTCCCTGTAGGGCGACCAGCCGACATTCGTCATCCACTACCCACCCGCGCAGGGTGGCCAGCTCCTCACCACGACCCACCAGGACGCGTGGGTCCGGAGCTTCCCCCCAGTCCTGGCGTCGCTCGGCAACGATCCCGGCGCCCACGCCCCCCGCCGATGGAGCCGTACTTCCATCCGCGGGACTGGCGTTCGCCATGGGCGGCGGCTCGCGTTGGGCCAACAGAGCGGCAAACCGCGCGTGGTCGAACGGCGCGCGCATGCGCGGCGCCTGCCGCTCGACGGCAGACCAGAGCGTCTGTGCCTCCGCCGCCTCGAAGCCAGGCGTCAGGGCGTGCGACTCCAGCAAAGCGAGCAAGAGCGCTTCCAATCGGTCCGCGCCTGGGTACGTGGCGCCCGCTTCCCAGTCCTGAACGGACCGCAAGCCAACCCCGGTTCGATCAGCTAATTGGCGTTGAGTGAGGCCGCTGCGCGCGCGATGCCGTAACAGCAGATTGTGGAACGCTTGGGACTGCGAGACGTCCAAGGCACACCCACCGTGACGTGGCCTAGTCTAGGTCACGCTCGCACGTCACGAGTAACTCCCGCATGGGTGGCCTCGTGCTCTACCGCACCCAACGCCAGCAGGTCCGCCCGCTGGGCCGGAGTGACGCCACGTAGACCAGTAATGTTCAGCCGTTCGTATCGGCGGTCGCTCCGCAACGCACGTATACACGTACCACTGTGCCTGTCCCAGAGACGCACGGTTCCGTCCAGGCTGCCACTGGCCACCATGCCGCCGTCCGGTGACAGAGCGACCCCGAACACCGGACCCGTGTGTCCCTCGAGTGTCGCGAGCGCGGTTTGCTCACGTGCTGCCCACAGGCGAACCGTACGGTCAAAACTACCGCTCGCCAGCACACGCCCGTCAGCTGACAGCGCCACTGCCTGTACCAGGCCGGTGTGCCCCTCGAGTACGCCAACTCCAGTCCCCGCTGGCAGGTCCCACACCCTCACGGTGCCATCGAAGCTCGCGCTCGCGAGCAGCTTGTCGTCGCCACTGAGAGCGACCCCGTACACCGGGCCACCATGCCCGCGCAGGGTCGTCAGCGGTTCGGCACCTGGCGTCGCCCACAGCCTGATCGTGCCATCATCACCCGCGCTTACGAGCAGTCGCCCGTCCGCCGAAAGCGCAACACTCCAGACCGCGCTGGTGTGCCCCCGCAGCGTCGCGACCAATCGGCCGGTATGCAGCTCCCACAGCCTGATGGTTGCGTCCTCACTTGCACTGGCCAGCCATTGTCCGTCAGCCGAGAGCGCCACGCCCCAGACCGCACTGGCATGGCCGGACAGCGTTCGCACGCAGCGGCCGCTCTGGGTATCCCAGAGCTTGACAGTCCCGTCTTCGCTGCTGCTCGCGACGAGTTGCCCGACCTGTTCGAGCGCCACGCCCCAGACCCCACTTGCATGTCCGCCTAGTGCCGCCGTTAGGCGTCCAGTGAGTCCGTCCCATAGTTTGACTGTCCGGTCATTGCTCGCGCTGGCTACCAGTTGGCGGTCCGCGCTCAGCGCGACGCTGCGCACGCCTGCGGTGTAGCCCTCGAGCGTGGCGATGAGCTGCCCACCTGGAGCCTCCCAGAGGGTCAGCGTGCCATCGTGGCTGCAGCTAACGATCACTCGCCCGTCGCCGCTGAGCGCCATGGTGCCAACGCCGGCGGAGGATGCCTTCAATGAGAGGACAACCTGCCGGTCACGAACGTCCCAGAGTGTGACAGTGCCATCCTGATTGGCGGCCGCGACCAGTCCGCCGTCCGCGGATAGGGCTACCCGATACACAGGTCCCGCGTGTCGCTCCAGTGTGGCCAGCAGCTCTCCTTGTTCTCTAGCCCAGAGTTTCACCATGCCGTCGACTCCAGCGCTGGCCGCGAGTCGTCCGTCGGCTGACAGCGCGACACTGCGCACCGGTCCTGTGTGTGCGTTCAGTGTCACCAGCGGCTGTACGCGCTCGGCGGCCCATAGTCGGACCGTGCCGTCATCGGCGCCGCTGCCGATGACCGCGCCGTCCGCCGAAAGCGCCACCCCACGCACCATGTCCGTGTGCCCGATAAATGTGGCGATCGGATCGCCACTCACCGCGGACCACAGCCTCACCGTTGAATCCATTCCGGCGCTGACTACCACCTGGCTGTCTGCTGAGAGCGCTACGTCCGGAACACTGCCGATATGTCCCCGGATCGTCACCGCCAACTGGCCAGTCTGGGTGTTCCACACCTTGACGGTGCCATCCTCACTGCCGCTGGCCATCATTCTCCCGTCCGAGCTGAGCGCCAGGCCGTGAACGCCGCTGGTGTGAGCCTGGAGCGAAAGGAGCAACGTGCGATCCACGACCCGCCACAGATACAACTCGCCAGTTGCCGTGCCGACGGCGAGGTGTCCTCCGGCAGCACTCAGCGCGACCGAGGTGGGATGGTGGAACGACTCGGTCAACACACTCTCCAGGAGCTCGGCGTCGGCAAGGCTGGCGGACTGCATATCCGTAGCCGCCAGGTAGGCGTCCCTGATGGTGATGCCGGACAGGTCCAACCCGGACAGATCACCGCGCAGTAGCCGCAACAGGTTCACCACATTGCCTGGCCCATAGCCGTGTGCGGCGTCCGAGCCATGGCGCCACAGCTCGATCAGCTCCACCAGCAGCTGCTCGGTTCTGGATCCACCATGCACAGCTTTTAGCCGCTGCAAAATGGCCGCGCCGATCAGCAGCTCCTGCGAATGCCGAACATAGTCCTTAGCTTGTGCCTTGATCAATGCCTGTTCCACCAGGAGCAGGGGTGCGCCGGTCTCGATCTCATCCACGACGTCCTGAACGAGACGGTCGGTCACATACTCGAGCACCACCGACTGGAGGGTGAAGGTCGCCGCGCCAGAGCTGTCGGCGCGCTCCACCAGTGATCGGCGGCGTAGCGCCTCCACTGCGCCCAGCACGGTCCCGCGGCCGACGCGCGGGCCGAGGTCCGCCAGTAGAGTCCCAAGAGGCACCGCTTCGCGTGCCACTGCAAGCGCCTGGAGCACCTCCTGCTCGACTGGCGAGCTGCGTTCCACCTGCTCGAACAGGAGCTGGCGGATGTCGCCGAAAACACTACTATCACCAGCATCCTCCAGGAAGGTGCCGATTTCCCCTGCATAGAGCTCGCGGATTGTGTCGCTGACAACCTTCAGCGCCAGGGCATTGCCACCCAGGCGTGCAGTCAGCTCGGCCCACTGCTCGGTGGTGCCCTCGAGTTGCCGCGAGGCCAACAGCGCACGCACCTCATGGGCGCCGAGGCCCGCGAGCTGGAGTGTGCGCACGGGGGCCTCGCTGAGGATGGGCACTTCCGGTGGGGCCTCCCGGCTGGTGACGACAAAGCAGCTCTGATGCGAGGCTTCAGCGACGACCCGGAGCAAGCGGCCATATCCAGCCATGCCTTCGCGATAGCGTGCCTCTTGTTGGCCTGGCTCGATCAAGGCCTCGGCATTGTCAAGCACAACCAGACAGCGCCGGTCGCGGAGCAACTGGAGCAATAGCATGAGTCGCTCCGAGTCGCCCTGAGGTGGCACCAGCCGCTGCTCTGATAGGAAGCCGATTACACCCGCCAGCCAGTCCCCCGCGGGCGGAGCATCGCGGAGGCTGCGCCAATAGACACGGTCGAAGCTCGCGACCAGGTCATGGGCCAGTTTGGCAGACAGCGTGGTCTTGCCAATACCACCCATCCCCAGAACGACAACCAGTCGACACTCCGTATCGCGCAGCCAACCGCGCAGGAGCGCCAACTCATCGCTTCGACCTACAAAAGCGGTTGTGTCCGGCGCCTCGCCCCAATCTTGCCGACGCTCGACCGTGCGATCGAGAACTGACGGCACGCGTTCGTCGGACGCATGTTGTGGCACTGCCGGCCTGGCTGACTCGACAGGGTCGGCCAGCAGGCGCGCGAACCAGCCCTCATCGAACGGGGCGTGCGCATGCGGCGCCTCGCGCTGCACCGCGGTCGCCAGCGCACGCGCGTCGGCGGCCTCCCGGCCCTGGTCCAGGCCGTGTGTCTCCAGAAGCACCCGGATCAGCGCTTCCAACCGCTCGGCGGTGGGATACGTAATCCCGATCTCCCACTCCTGGACCGACCGCCGGTGAACGCCGACACGTTCGGCGAGCTCGCGCTGACTCAGGCCGCTGCGCCCGCGGAAACGCAACAGCAGGGTCCGAAACTGTTCGACAGGCTCCGAGGTGCTCACGCCAGGCCGCGTTGCAAGACTGCTCGCGGGAAGCCGATCGTCCGCTAGTGGCCGACGCGCTTGGCGTAGGCATTGCGGCGAGTCGTGTACAGGTTGACCAGCAGCAGGCTCATGAGCAGGACGAAGAGCAGCGGGCCGGCCGCATCACGCAGGTCCTCGCCGGCGAACGCCGACCAGGCAGCAGCGGCGGCGAAGAAGGCGACGAGCGTGCCGATGGCGATCTGACCGTCTTCGACGAGCAGGCCGTAGACCTGCTCCCAGGCTGCAAGCAATGTGTTCATTGGATGTTCTCCTTCCTTAATACACAGGCTTGTTAGATGTTCCGAACGGCGACGCGGGCACCCTGTGGGCCACCAGCGCGAGCATGCGAACGGCGATCAGACTGACCAGGCACACGCCGGCGAGAATCAACAACAGCGTGGCGTCACTGAACGGCCACGTAACCAGTAGCCCCTCGGCGCCCCAAAAGATGCCGAACGTCGTCAACATCGCCCCGACCACGAACTTCATGAAGTTCTCAGGCACGAAGCTGAGCGGCTTGTGGAGCACGGCGCCGGCGAACATCGTTACCACGAACGCGGCAACCGCTCCCAGAACCGCCGCCTGCAAGGCCAGTCCACCTTGTGCGCCCAGTGCGATCACGATGAAGGCAACTTCAAGTCCTTCGAGCAGGACCGCCTTGTACGAGAACCAGAAGCCGATGTTATCCCAGCGATTCATGCTGAGTCCCTGCGCGCGGAGCTCGGCAACCTCACGCTGGTAGATCAGCTCTTCGTCGTGGAGGGCGACGATACCGGCAAAACGCAGGAGGGTCTTGCGCAGCCAGCGCATGCCGAACAGGAGCAGCAGGATGCCGACGACGATGTGAAAACTCTGCGCGACCTGGTCGTGGAAGATGATGAGCGGCGTGCCAAACACACCGACGATGACGGTCAGGGTGCCCAGGCCAGCAGCGGTGCCCCAGATGGGCGAGCGCCAACCACGGGTATTGCCGGCGGCCAGTCACTCGGGGGCGAGTCCATTCGGTTCGTGGTTCCACATCTGGACGCAGCCGACGAGGCACGCATCATCCAGGGCTTCAACGAGCAGCGCACCAGCGAGTACGCCGAGATCATCGAGGAGTGCGAGACCAAGTTCCAGAAAGAGATCGAGTTCGAGCACTTCCGGCAGAACTACACGTTTGAAGAAGCCGAGGAGATCCAACAAGACCTTGACAAGATTCGGCGCTGGTACGAGCGGGTGCGCGAACGGGACTGGTTCGGCGCGGCGCGTGCGGACGAGGTCGAGCGCTGGCTCGATAAGTGCCAGGAGCTCCTCAACGGCTTTACCGAGGAGGTCCACCGGCGCAGCCAGGACGGTCCCACCGCCGCCCTTGGGGACGCGGACGGCAGCAGCGAGCTAGCGGTGGATTCGGGCAGCGAGCTCCCGCCCGTCGTCAGCCCCCTCCCGCTCGGCCGCCGCAAACGACCCTCGCAGTCCAACGGCGGCGCGTGAACTGACGTTCCGCTGCCGCCTGGGCGACCGCGACCTGGCTTTTGGCCCGCCAGGCACCCCGCGCGATTAGTCCTGAACCCCGTCTGGGGCAGGCATGTGATAGCCGACGCCGGTTTCAGTCAGCAGATAGCGCGGCTGGCTGGCATCTGGCTCGATCTTGCGGCGGATGCGCTTCACGAACGTCCACAGGTAATCGTCTTCATCGCCGTACTGCGGACCCCACACCGCCTGCAGCACC
>JAFAPL010000841.1 GCA_019247135.1 Chloroflexota bacterium
ATTCAACCTACCGGCGCGTAGCTGAAGCTTGGCTGGCGATCCAGCGCCCACGCCAACTTGTAGAGCCTGTCGAGCGCTGGCTGATTGTGTGCCGTTACGAAGATGACGATCTTGCCTGTGTCATCCATGCCCTTGAGCTGGGCCTCACCGGGGAGTTCATTGATATAGAGACGCATCAGAGTGTCCTTTCTTGGCGGCTTGGCAGTCGATTGCGTTGCCGGCCAGGGCCACTCTGCACTGCGCGCGAGACCGCATCCAGGGGGCTAGCCCCCATCCGCGGACAGGAATCCGGTCTCCCATCGGCAGCCCTTCACACTTTGTTTTTCACGTCCAGAACGGCGTCACGTCGCCGGCTGCAGAATGTCCTCCGTTGCCTCAGGCATTCTCCGACCCGGTACGGTCGAAATGACGCGGGCCTCAAGTACGTACTCCGTTCGCACAGATGGGTAGTTTGCACGCATGCGTCGCGACGCCCGGCGGTCTATGCTCGCGCCTGCGTGAGGGTGGTCGATCAGTCCAGTTTGCGCTGCAAAGCTCTCAAGTGGAGTGCTCTTTGTGCCTGCAAATGGGACCCTGGTGGCATGCCGACCGACGGAGGATCTTGATCGTCGCTGGACACACCGCCACTTGAAAGAGGAAGACTGACCAATGACCACGGTGTTTGACTTTGACGGGAGTATCTCGAGCGCTCTAACCACGCGCGACGAGCACGAACCGCGTGCGGACGGGCCGCTGACGCCCGAGATGATGGACCGCATGCAGCGCTACTGGCAAGCCGTGAACTATCTGACGGTCGCGCAGATCTACCTGCTTGATAATCCACTATTGCGCGCGCCGCTCCGGGCCGAGCACATCAAAGCTCGCCTCCTCGGCCATTGGGGCACGTCGCCGGGGCTGAGCCTGATTTATGTGCACCTGAATCGATTGATCCAGGAGCACGGCGCCAATGTGATCTACCTGGCCGGACCTGGCCACGGTGGCCCGGCGTTGGTGGCTCACGCCTATCTCGAGGGCACGTATTCCGAAGTCTACCCGGAGGTCTCGTTGGACCTGGCGGGACTGCGGCTGCTGTGCCGCCGCTTCTCCACCCCGGGCGGCATCCCCAGCCACGTGAGCGTCCAGACGCCAGGCTCGATTCACGAAGGCGGCGAGCTGGGGTACGTGCTGGCCCACGCTTTCGGTGCGGCCTTCGACAATCCGGACCTGATCGTCGCCGCGGTGGTCGGCGACGGCGAAGCCGAAACCGGGCCATTGGCCGGCGCTTGGAAGAGCACCAGCTTCCTCAATCCCGCGCGTGACGGAGCGGTTCTGCCGATTCTGCATCTCAACGGCTACAAGATCAGCGGCCCGACGGTGCTAGGCCGCGACAGCGATGAGGACGTCCGGGACCTGCTGCAGGGCAACGGCTACGAGGTCCATTTCGTCGAGGGCGATGATCCCCGGCTGGTGCACCAGGCGTTCGCCGCCGCGCTCGATCGGTGCTACCAGCGCATTCGCGCGATCCAGCGCGCGGCGCAGCAGTACGGAGTCTCTCAGCGGCCGCGCTGGCCCGCCCTCGTCCTGCGCACGCCGAAGGGCTGGACCGGCCCCAAGATAGTCCGCGCGCTACCCGTCGAGGGTACCTTTCGTGCACACCAGGTGCCGCTTGCAGACGCCCGCGGCGATCCCGAACAGTTGTCTCAGCTCGACGTCTGGATGCGCAGCTACAAGCCCGATGCGCTGTTCGATGACGATGGCCGGTTCGTCGCGGATCTGGCCGGCCTCGCGCCAGTGGGTGACCGGCGCATGAGCGCCAACCCGCATGCAAACGGCGGCAAGCTGCTGCGCGACCTGGAGATCCCCGACTTTCGCGACTATGCGGTCGAAGTCGATCGGCCCGCTAGTATCCGGCGCGAGTCAACCCGCCAGCTCGGCCAGATGCTGCGGGACATGTACGTCTGCAACCAGGATGCAGCGAACTTCCGCCTGTTCTGCCCAGACGAGACGAACTCGAACCGGCTCGGCAACGTCTTCGACGTTGAGCGCCGCTGCTTCGTCGGACGCACTCTCGATATCGACGATCACGTGTCCCCGGATGGACGGGTCATGGAGGTGCTCAGCGAGCACCTGTGTGAAGGCTGGCTGGAGGGCTACCTTCTAACCGGACGGCACGGGCTGTTTGCAACCTACGAAGCCTTCGCCATGGTCTCCGCGTCGATGACAATCCAGCACGCGAAGTGGCTCCAGGAAGCAATCAACCTGCCCTGGCGGGCGCCAGTCGCGTCGCTCAACATCCTGCTCACCTCAACCTGTTGGCGCAACGACCACAACGGTTTCAGCCACCAGGGTCCCGGCCTGATCGACGTCGTCCTGTCCAAGCGCGGCACGGTCTCCCGTATCTATCTACCGCCGGACGCCAACTGCCTGATGTGGGTCGCCGATCACTGCCTGCGCAGCCGCAACTACGTCAATCTGATCGTGATCGACAAGCAGCCGCAACTGCAGTGGCTGGACATGCACCAGGCCATCCAGCACTGCACACGTGGTGCATCGATGTGGCGCTCCGCCAGCACCCACCATGGTGATGACCCGGACGTGGTGCTGGGCTGCGCGGGCGACATTCCGACGCTCGAGACGGTGGCCGCGGCATGGTGGCTTCGCCAGCTTGCCCCAGACCTGCGCGTGCGCGTCGTCAACGTGGTCGATCTTATGCGACTGTTCCCAGTTGCATACCATCCGCACGGCATGACCGAACCGGAGTTTGTCGAGTTGTTCACCGCTGACAAGCCGGTGGTCTTCGCCTTTCACGGTTACCGACGGCTGATCCACGAGATCGTCCACGGCCACCCCAACGTCGATCGCATCCACGTGCGGGGTTTCAACGAGCAGGGCACCACCACCACGCCGTTCCAGATGGTCGTCTTGAATGAGATGAGCCGTTTTCACCTGGCAATCGAAGCGATTCGCCGCGTGCCACGCCTGAGCGATCGCGCAGCTCGAAAACCGGATCGCGGAGTCGGTA
>JAFAPL010000846.1 GCA_019247135.1 Chloroflexota bacterium
AGACCTATGGCCTGACCGAGACCGCCTCGCAGATTGCCACGCTGGCGCCGGAGGACGCCTTGAGAAAAGTGGGGTCGGCCGGCAAGCCACTGATGGGAGCGCAGCTGCGTATCGAGCACGACGGCGAAATCAGCGTGCGCGGGCCGACCGTCAGTCCCGGGTACCTCCACCAGCCGCGACGCGACGACTGGCTTCGCACCGGCGACCTCGGCTATCTCGACGACGAGGGTTACCTGTACGTCCTCGATCGGCGGGACGACCTGATCGTCTCAGGTGGCGAGAACGTCTACCCCGCCGAAGTGGAGGCCGCATTGCTGGCGCATCCGCGCGTGATGGAAGCCGGTGTGTTTGGCGCACCTGACGCGGAATGGGGCGCGCGCGTAGCCGCGGTTGTGCTGGCCTCGCACGTAACTCCGGAGGAGCTGCAGTCGTTTTGTCGCGACCGCCTCGCCGGCTACAAGGTACCCCGACAGGTCGTGTTCTCCGACGAGCCGTTGCCGCGCAATGCCGCGGGCAAACTCTTGCGGCGCGAGCTAGCCCATCGTTTTCTGGCCGTCGAGCGACTCGCGAATGATGTCAGCATGCCCGGCGTGCTGCGAGATTTCGGCGATCAGGTGCACGATCACCCGCCTGCCTGACCAGCTCGCACCAGGCTTGAACCACGGTGCGGGCGGCAGTGGATGCGATGCGTTCAGGTCCGGCAACCTGGCGATGATCTCGTCGGTCTGGCGCGCCTGTTCCGCGTAGGCCTCGAGGAGGCCCGAGAGCGTTTCGCCGGGCTGCATCTCGAACGCAGCCGGCCAATCGACGTTTGCGTTCGCGTCCTGCATGCCGGCGGCCCCATGCACGGCGAAATTGCTCCACCCGCGCTCGACAGCGGTGACGTGCTTGATCAATCCGCCCAGCGTGAGCGCGCTGGCGGTGGTACGCATGGCTGCCTGTTCGTCGGTGAGGTCGCGACAGGTGAACCGGAGGAAGTAGCGATGCTGGTTCAACGTTTCGAGCAACTCCGCGTGTTCCTGGGTCTGGTGCGTGGTCCCCGCGAGATTGGTCATGCGCACACCATACGCCTGTTTGCGGCCAGTTCCCGTCCTGAATGTAGCTGCCGGCAATGGCGCTAGTATGGGCAGATATGCGTCTTGCCACCTTCCTTCTTGCCGGACAGCCGCGGGCGGCGGTGGTCGCCTCGGATCAGACGCTCGTTCCCATTTCCGAACTGGTGCCCGGCGCGCCAGCCGATATGGTCGAGATTGTCAGCGCCGGACCAACGCTATGGGACCGATTGCGTGCAGCCTCGACGTCGGCGCGCGGCGGCCGGTCCCTGCGGGAGGTGACGCTCGCCGCTCCAGTTCCGCGTCCGCATCGCAACGTGATGTGCGTGGGCTGGAACTATTCCGAGCACTTCGCTGAAGGCCAGGGCATGCGGGGACCCAACGACAGTCCGCAGGAAATTCCCGAATATCCGGCCCTTTTCAGCAAACAGCCCAACACCGTCGTTGGACCAGAGCAGCCGGTGTGGCATCCAGCCCCCGTCTCCGAGCAACTCGACTGGGAAGTGGAGCTCGCCGTCATCATTGGCATTCCAGGTCGCGACATTCCACAGGAGCAGGCGTACGAGCACGTATTCGGGTACACCATCGGCAATGACGTCTCGGTGCGCGACGTCCAGCGCCGCCATGGTGGCCAGTGGTACAAAGGCAAAGGGTTCGATTCGCACTGTCCGCTCGGTCCGTGGATCGTTACACCGGATGAGCTCGGCGATCCGCACAATCTGCACATCACCTTGCGAGTGAATGGCGTCACCAAACAGGACTCCAGCACGCGCTTCATGGTGTTTCGGCTCCCGCGCATCATCCACGAATTCTCGCTGGGTGTACGGCTGGAGCCCGCGGACGTGATCCTGACCGGGACACCGGAGGGGGTTGGTTTCGCTCGCAAACCGCCGGAATTCTTGAAAGTCGGCGACGTCATGGAAGCGGAGATCGAAAAGATCGGCGTCCTGCGCAACGCCGTGGCGAAGTACGAACCATCCGAGTCGTCGAACGCGTCGGGCGTTGCGCCAGCACATGCGGAGGTGCGCTGATGCCACGTGGTGAGGACATCCAGTTTCCGAGTAATGGCGGCACTGCAAACGGGTACCTGGCAACTCCAGACTCGGGCAGCGGCCCGGGGATCGTCGTGATCCAGGAGTGGTGGGGCTTGAACCACCAGATTCGGACAACCGCGGACCGCTTCGCCAGTGAGGGCTTCGTCGCCCTCGCGCCAGACTTCTACCACGGCAAAGGCGCGGAGATCGGTGAGCCGGACGAAGCGGGAAAGCTGATGATGGCGTTGAACATCGACGGCGTCGCCAGGGACGGGCGCGGCGCGGTGGAATGGCTCCGCCAGCGCGTCGGGTCGCCCGTCGGTGTCATCGGGTTCTGCATGGGCGGGCAGCTTGCGTTGCTGGTCGGCACCGTTGGATCGGATGACGTGGGGGCCGTGGTCGACATGTACGGTGTTCACCCGAATGTCAAACCGGACTTCTCCAGGATGAAAGCGCCGGTCATGGCATTGTTCGCCGATAATGACGGATTTGTGGACGCGTCCGCGCGTGAGAACCTGGCGCGGCAGATGCGTGAAGCCGGAGTGCGCTACACGTCAGACGTGTACCCCGGTGTCGACCACGCGTTCATGAATGACGAAAATCCCTCGGCCTACAACCGCGATGCGTCCGAAGACGCGTGGAGGCGCATCACCGCCTTCTTCCGCCAGGAGCTACGAACCTAGCCGGGTGGAGTTCCAGGACGTCGTCCGCAAGCGCCGCATGGTGCGCAGCTTCTTGCGCCGGCAGCTTCCAAGCGAAGTCGTCGAGCGCATTCTCAGCAACGCGCAGCGCGCACCCTCGGCCGGCTTCAGCCAGGGTTGGGCGTTTCTCGTGCTGCAGGACGATGAAACCGCGCAATACTGGGACGCGGTCGGCCCGGGGGCCGGATTTGCCTACCCGGACCTGTTCAACGCGCCGTTGCTGGTCGTGTGTTTGTCGAACAAGCGGGCATACCTGGAGCGCTACGCCGAGCCGGATAAAGGGTGGACCGATCGTTCGGAGTCCCACTGGCCGGCCCCGTATTGGGATATCGATACCGGCATGGCGGCGTTGCTCATGCTTCTCACCGCGGTCGACGCAGGTCTGGGCGGGTTGTTTTTCGGCATCCCACCCGAAAAGATCTCAACGTTCCGCGATACATTCGGAGTACCTGAGCATCTCCACCCGATTGGCACCGTCGCGATCGGCTATCCGGCAGGCACGGACGCACCGTCGCCATCTTTGAAGCGCGGCCATCGCGGAACCGACGAAGTCATTCGTCGCGGCCGTTGGTAGCGCAAGGTTAACTCCGCTCCGCTCGTCACACTTCCGTGACCCGCCTTCCGCCGCCGCCCGGTCCAAAGCTAGACTCGGGCAGGGTGCCCGCTGCTGCGACTCGTCCGCGACCCCGCCCGGCTTCGCTGCGCGAGCGTCGCAGAGCCGAGAGGAAGCGTCGCGGAGGGCCCGACATCGACGCTATCTCAGCGTTCCTCAATCGCTGGGCGCCCCCTGGTGGTTGGCTTGTTGCCGCACTTGTGCTCGTCGCGTTGTCGGCGGCGGCCGGCGTAGTCCTGCCGGAGAGTCCGGCCGGGTTGCTGTTACAGGCAAGCGTCGGGACCGCCGGTGGGCCGCTCGTCGCGGCATGGTCGATCTACGTTGCGGTCTTACTGATCAGGCGCCGGCCGCCGAAGCCGCTGCGCGTGCTTGCGTACGCGATCCTTTCGCTGACGTGGCTGCTCGTGTTGGCCTTGCGCGAGCCGAACGGTGGCGGCATGTCCGGCGAGACGCTGCTCGGCCTGCTCGACGCAGGCTTCGGCCGAACCGGGGGCCTGGCGCTGATCTCACTCCTCGCCGCGGGGGCCCTCGTCGGCCTGATCGGACTGGAACGGATCCTCGAGTGCGTGGCGTTTCTGGGCCGCCAGGTCCACAGGCTCGCGCCGCGACGCCAGTCCGCGTATCGGCGTGCGCCGCGCACGATTCTGTCGTCGCCGCCGGCCATCGCGGCGACACCGAATGACGAGCCGGTGATCCTTGGACCGCGCAGCATCGTCCAGGAGACACGTCCACCCAAAGCACCGCCTCCGCCGAAGACCGTGCAGCCTGGGACGGCCTGGCAACGTCCGGAAAACTCGATCCTCGGCACGGCCACGGATGCGGCCTCGTTTTCACCCGCTGAGCTGAAAAGCCGCGCCCGCATCATCGAAGACACGCTGGCCTCGTTCAACATTCAGGCGCGGGTGGTCGAGGTCCAGCAAGGCCCAGCTATCACGCAGTTCGGCGTCGATCCCGCCGCGGGGGTGCCCGTGAGCAAGATCGTCTCGCGCCAGAACGACCTCGCACTACGACTGGGTGCACCCACCTTGCGTGTCCTGGCGCCCGTGCCAGGGCGGCCGATGGTCGGCATCGAGGTCCCGAATACATCGGTCGCCACTGTCAAACTCGGCGACTTGATGAACGCGCCGCAGTTCAATCGTGCGCGCCTCCCGATCGGCATCGGGATGGACGTCTCTGGCAAACCGGTGGTCGCCGATCTCACGCGCATGCCGCATCTGCTCGTCGCCGGGGCCACCGGGTCGGGCAAGAGCGTGTGCATCAACAGCCTGATCACTTCGCTTCTGGTCACCCGCACGCCCGACGAGGTCCAGTTCATACTGATCGACCCGAAGCAAGTGGAGATGAGCCAGTACAAGGGCCTGCCACATCTGCGTCTGCCAGTCGTGACCGACATGGACAAGGTCGTCGCGGCCTTGCGCTGGACCGTGCTCGAGATGGAGCGGCGCTACACGCGTTTTTCCGAAGTCAGCGCGCGCAACATCGTGGCCTTCAACGAGCGCTTTCCGTCGGAGCGCTTCGTCTACCTGGTGGTCGTGGTGGACGAGCTGGCGGACATGATGATGACCGCCGCCGAGGACGTGGAGCGACTCATCTGCCGCCTCGCGCAGCTTGGTCGCGCGGCCGGAGTGCACCTGGTCGTCGCCACGCAGCGGCCGAGCGTCGACGTGTTGACGGGGTTGATCAAAGCCAATCTGCCGACGCGGATCGCGTTTGCCGTCTCGTCGCAGATCGATTCGCGGGTGATTTTGGATCGGGCGGGTGCGGAGCGATTACTGGGTCGCGGTGACGCGCTGTACCAGGCCGGAGACGAGATGAATCCGCGGCGCGTGCAGGGTGCCTTTGCGTCGGACGAGGAAATCGAGGCCGTGTGCGAGTACTGGCGCGCGCAGGGGACGGCGCAGCACAGCATGGAAGATGAAGCGGAGCTGGAGGATCTGGCGCGCCAGGACGATCCGGAGGAGAAGCTGCTGGCGCAAGCGCGTCAGATCGCCTTCGAACGTGACGGCCAGATCACTCCAGGCTACCTGGCGCGCAGGTTGAAGATCGGCCTGCAAAAGGCGGCGCGCATCCACCAGACCCTCGTCGCCGACGAAGCCGCCGCGCAGTCCCAATCCGACGACTAACCCGCGATTCTCCGAGCGTCCAAGGCGGCTCGGCCCCCTTAGAGAACCCTTCCGCGGCATGCCCTCGTGTCTAATACTCCCCCTCCCTGAGCCAGGGAGGGGGCTAGGGGGTGGGTCGATCCAAGCGCAGCGCCGCGCCCTTCAGAACGCGTCAGAAAACTCCCCCTCCCTGAGTGGCCAGGGAGGGGGCTGGGGGGTGGGTCGACCAAGCGCAAGCTGGTATAGTGGCCCGACCACCCAACGATGGGTGGTTTAGATAGGACTGATCTGCTCAAACAATGCTGTTCGGCCAGGTCCAGGCATTCATCGAAGTCGCTCGCACCGGCAACGTCAGCCGCGCTGCTGAAGCGCTGTACGTCACCCAACCCGCGCTCACGGCCCGTATTCAGGCACTCGAAAAGGAGCTCGGGGAAACGCTCTTTGTCCGCACAGGGAGGGGCGTCCGCCTCACCGACGCAGGCCGCGTCTTCCTGCCATGCGCCGAACGCGCCGTTCAGGCCATGGACGATGGCCGCCAGGCACTCACCGACCTGCGTTCGGCTTCAGCAGGCCGTCTCGCGCTTGGAGCCGCGCCCGCGGTCAGCACGTACGTCCTGCCACCCGTCCTGAAGCGGTTCGCCAACCTGCATCCACGCGTCGACGTCGCCGTTCGCACAGGTCATTCCGAAGAAATCCTGGCCATGGTGCTCAACGACGACGTCCAGGTCGGACTCGTCCGCACGTTGCGGCATCCGGACATCGATTCCGTGCCGCTGTATGACGACGAGCTGGTGCTCGTCTGCAATCCACAGCACCGATTCGCGCGGCGTGGCACGGTCGAGCTGGCCGAGGTCGGCCGCGAGCGGCTCGTCATGTTCGACCGTACGTCGAGCTACTTCGAGCTGACGCAGTCGCTTTTTTTGCGGGGCGGAGTGGTCGCGCATACGGTGATGGAGCTCGACAACATCGAGGCCGCCAAAAAGATGGTCGAAGAAGGCCTCGGGGTCGCGCTGTTGCCGCGCGTGTCCGTCATGCGCGAGATCACCGGTGGTCAGTTAGCTGAGATCGAGGTGGCCGACGCGCCGCCGATCAAACGCAGTATCGACGCGATCCGGCGGAAAGACGCCGGCTCGCCGGGCGGGGTCGTGCACGCGTTCTTGCAGGAGCTCGAGGCGACGCTGCGGCAGCGCGAGCGCCGCGCGGTCCAGCTCGTCGTCTAGCAGAGTTCTTCACGCGGCCTGCCGGTTCAGCCAGAGCCCTCAACTGCAAGTTGAACAACTGGAGCCACCAGCGGCAGCCCGCGCGGTCGTGCTTCGAACAACGTGCGATCAATGTGGCGCTATGCGCGCTCGATCGTCGCGGTGAGTCCAAAGCCTTCGAGTCGGTCTCGATAGAGCTCGGCCAGTTCGAGCGGGCAGGTGGTCACCACCGCTTTGCCCTTGTTGTGCGCTTCGAACATGATCCGCGTCGCACGCGCCGCGCCGATGCCTGGCACCGTCTTCATCAGGCACTGCACGACGTACACCATGTCGTTATGGTCGTCGTTGTGCAGGACCACCGAGTACGGCGGCAGGATGTCCTGCTTCTCGCGCTGTTCCTCGCGGACGTCAGGTCTCGTCTCGACTGCAGAGCGCATGATCACTCGAGGGCCATGCCCGGATGGAATGCTACCGTTGAGACGGCATGGCTCCGCAATCGGGACGGCGCATGATCGCGGTCGCGTTCGGCCCGCGAACGATGCGCGATGCGCTGGCGAACTTGCCGCGCATCGCGGCCGAAGCCGACTGTGTCGAGCTCCGCCTCGATTTTTTCGAGGAGCCTTTTGACCTCGACGCTCTGCTGAAAGCGCGTGGGAATCTGCCGGCGGTCGTCACGCTGCGCCCGCCTGAAGAGGGCGGAAAATCCACGCTCGCCGCACCCGAGCGCCTCGATGTGCTGCGACAGGCGGGCGAGCTCGGCGCCGAGTTCGTCGACCTCGAATGGAACGCAGCATCGAGACACGCAATCGATACGTTGCACGCGGCCGGCGCGCAGGTCATCGTCTCGCGCCACGATTTCTCGGGCATGCCGCGCCTGGCGGATGAGTGGTGGCCGCAACTCGCTGACTGTGGCGGAGACATCGTCAAAGTGGTCGGGACGGCCAACAACGAGCAGGAGTGCCTCGCCGTGTTCGAGACGTTTCGGAGAGCTGATCGGCCGACCGTAGCGATCGCGATGGG
>JAFAPL010000849.1 GCA_019247135.1 Chloroflexota bacterium
TCGCCTGGCAAAGAAGTGACCTGCTTCATGACGGATCAGAAGGGTGAAGCTGCGGCCGCTGGTTCGTTCGTCGTACCTGGCGACGTGCAGGCTGGACAGCTGCTCTTCACGCTGTTGGGCGCGAAGAGTCAATCGAGCGCGACCACGGCCTTGGACGTCGTTGCCTCCGATGTGCCGGTGCAAACACCGCCACAAGATGACTTCACGTGTCCTCTGGACGATAACAGCGCGCCGTCGGGGCCGTTCGTGCCACCGACGTCGGGCGCCGCGGCGGTGACGCAGCCGTCGCCCGGGTTGCCAGCGGCAGTCAGTCCGTCGCCATCGCCTGTGTCCAAGCCGAGCTCGTCGCCCGCGGTCAAGGCGAGCGCCTCGCCCTCGCCTGTGTCCAAGCCAACGCAGAAAGCGCCCGCCAAGCCGACGCAGAAGCCATCGGCTGAGCCGACGGCCAAGCCGAACGGTTGATGCGCCTGGATCTCGACGTGTCAGGCGGCATTCAGGCACACAGCATTGAGGTCAATGGGATGGACAGCCACGCGAACCGATCCTGCATGCAGAACTGCGAGGTGCAATCCGATGCGGGCTCGAACAATTCACGACACATCGATGCGCTGCCTGAGCTGCGGTCAGCAGTTCGTGCTCAGTGCCGGCGAGCAGGAGCTGTGCGCGCTGCGCGGCGGACACCACTCCGGCGCATGTCCGACATGTGCGCGTCGACTGCGTCTGCCGACGTGTGTCGCCCAACGTCCATGACCGTCGGTCAGCGGGACAGTCTGGTGATCGTGCCCACGTACAACGAGGTGGGCAATCTGGGCCGGCTGGTCCCGATCATCGTGGAGCAAGGCCCGTTCGACGTTCTGGTCATCGACGACAACTCGCCCGACGGGACTGGCGAGCTGGCGGAGCAGCTGGCGCGCGAGTACCCCGGCTGGGTGCACGTGGTGCATCGCACCGGCAAGCTAGGGCTCGGCAGCGCGTACGTTCGCGGGTTCACGTATGCGCTGGCCAACGGCTACACACACGTCTTTGAAATGGACGCCGACTTTTCGCATGACCCGGAGGATCTACCCGAGCTACGCCGGGCACTGCTCAACACGGATGTCGTGCTTGGATCGCGGTACGTCGCCGGCGGCAGCACCCGTCATTGGCCATTCCTGAGGAGGTTCATCAGTCAAGCCGGATCGCGCTACGCCGGTCTGGTCCTCGGACTGCCATTTCGCGACCTGACCGGCGGCTTCAAAGGCTTTTCCAGGCGCGCCCTCGCGGCATTGGACCTCGACGCGATCCGATCGAATGGCTATTCGTTTCAGATCGAAGTGACGTACCGCTTACACCAGCAGGGCTTTCGCATAGTCGAACACCCGATCGTGTTCGAAGATCGGCGCGTCGGGACGTCAAAAATGAACCGGCGCATCCTTTCCGAAGCCTTCCTCATGGTGTGGAAGCTGCGCTTGTCACGAGCCGCTCCAAGGGCGTTGGGAGAGGCTCAGGCATGATGACCTACCGGAGCATCGGTTCAGTGCTCGGCATCATTACCGTGCTCCTGGTCGCTGGTCCGGCGTGCGTGGTAAACGTCGCGAGCAACTCAGTCCAGCAGGCGACAGTGCAGCCGGTCGCGACGCCCACGGCCGCGGCAGATCCGACTGCCGAGGTCGCGCCGACGCAAGTAGCGGCTCAAAGCGCCACGCCAACACCCGAACCAGACACGGGTCCGACCTTCATCCTGCTGCGCGCACCCGACGTCACGAGCGATGCACGCTTGAACTTTCTCGGCCACGGTTTCGGACCCAGCGAGCAGGCCGCCGTCAGCATTGCGGACGCGCACGGTGGCGTTGAAGCGCAACTCGACTCGGTAGACAGCAAAGACGATGGACGCATCGATGAGGTTTCGGCGGCGGTTCCGTCGGGCCTCACGCCAGGTGATCACAACCTCGTCGTGACGGGGCAGCGGAGCGGCCGAACGGCCAAAGCGGTATTCCACTTGCGCTGGCTCGCGCCCAAGGTCCAACTGGACCAGTACTCCGCCAAGGGCTCGCACACGTTTGGATTCTCGGGCAGTGGTTTCTCGCCAGCTGAGCAAGTCGACGTGCGTCTTGGCGGTCTCGGCGGTCAGCCGCTCGCAAGCTTCCAGGCGGACGCGACGGGCAACGTCGTTGGCAGCGATATCACGCTTCCCCTCGCACAGGCCGGTGATTATCCGCTGTATTTCGTTGGCCACCAATCGCAAACCCCGGTGTCTGTTGCATTCAATATCCAGGGGTTCAAGCCCTGGGTCGTGCTCGACAACTACTCGCCACCGCCGTACTACCACATGGGCTTCAAGGGTCAGGACTTCATTCCAGGCGAGCCGGTGCAGGTATTTGTGAAGAATCGCGGCGATGAGCCGGTCTTTCAATTGCTCGCGGACGCGAACGGTACCTTTGACGTCCAGAACGCGTTCGAGTTGCCGGTGCTGCCCAAGGGTGACAATCGGCTGATCTTTGTCGGGCAGCAGAGTGGAGTGGAAATCGCTACCAATTTCGTCCAATTGGCGTTTGGGCCTTCCCTCGAGCTGAGTGTCTACGCAGGCCGGCCAGGTACGCCGATTGCCTTCGCGGGTAGCGGCTGGGCGCGCGGTGAAACCGTGAACGCCTACGTCGGCCAGGGCCGGCAACAGGTCGCCACGTTTCAAGCGGACGCAACAGGCGCCTTCGACAGCGCCGGTCTATTTCGATTGCCAATCGGCGCCGGCCCTGGCGGCGTCCCGTTGACTGTTGTCGGCCAGACAAGCCAGGCCGAAGCCACATTGTGGTTTCAGGCGCTCGATCTTCAACCATCAGCCGAGCTGAGTGCGTATGAGGGTCCGCCAGGCACCGTGGTGTCCTTCACGGGACGCGGCTTTGCTGGGGGCGAGGTCGTGCACGTGCACCTGAAGGATAAAGACGGGCAGGATCTCGCGTCGGCAACGGCGGACGACAGCGGCACGTTGGAGAACGTGAGTAGTTATCCGGTGAGTGGCGACTGGGGAGACGACATTCCATTCGTTCTCGTCGGGGCACAGTCGGGCGCAAAAGCGACGACCGATTTCAAGATCGTTCCAACTTCCTAATGAGGTACTCGAGTATGCGGGCATCGCGTTTCAGACAGCCCGACGCCAGCTTTCCAACACTACCCGGAGGTCTCCGCATGTCTGCTGTTCCGTTATCTCGCGCGGCCTCGGTCGCTGCATTCGTCGCGATCGCATTCGTCGCCGCGTGTTCTGGGCCGTCGGCGCCGTCAGCGTCGACTGCCGTCTCTACTGACGATACGAGCGCGGCCCCGGCTGACAGTACGCCGGTTCAACCGACCGAACCAGCGACCGATACTACCGCTCCAGCACAATCGACCGAGGCTGCCGGTGCAGTACAGCCAACAGCCGAGGCTGTGGTGGCAGACGCACCCGTCGTGGTGCCGACGCCTCGCCCGAAGCCAGCTCCGAAGCCAATGCCGACCGCCGTGCCGCCCAGCAAGGCGCTCCAGCCAGCGACGAAGGACCTCGCTACCAAGCTCACGAGTTTTCGATCCGCCGCCAAGGTGCACGACATGCCCAGCATGCTCAAGCTCCAGCGCGAGCTGCTCGCGTCGGCGGCCAACGCGGACGACGCGCTGAAAGACGACCAGTCTCCCGAGGCCGACTCGGTGCGATCGGCGATCGCCGACGTGCGCGCCGGCGTTGGTGGCGACAACAACGGACTGGAGCATGCGCAGTCCGAGCTCAACTCCGCGCTCTCGGGCCAGACGGGCGGATTCATCGCGGTAACCTCCAACACAACAGCGGCCACGAGCCCGACGTATTCGCTCGACCAATTGAATCAGGACCTCTCGAACTTCCGCCAGGCGCTCAAGGACAAGAATTCCGAGAGCGCACTCAAGCTCCAGGGTCAATTGCTGCAGGAGTTGCCAACGGTTCAGCAATCTGTAGAGAAAGACGACTCCGACCAGGGCCGAGCCACACGCGACGCGCTGGCGAGCCTGGAGAAGGGTCTCAACGGCGACACACAGCAGCTCGCGGCCGCGTCGACCGCGTTGAGCAAACTCTCCGGGCCGACAACTGACCCCACGACCATCGACACGACCCAAATGGTCTCTTCGCTCTCCGACGAGATGAACGCCTTCCAGATCGCGGTCTCGACGAATAACCGTTCCGACCTGCTGCGCCTGCAGCAGAACATCCTGACAGACCTCGACAAAGACTCGGCGGCCCTGCGCGGCGATAACTCCGACGATGCCAAGAAATTGCAGGGTGTGCTGGACGGGCTGCGCGCAGGAGTTTCGGGCGACATGAGCAAGCTCGACGGCGCTCGCTCGGACCTCGCCACGCTCAACGGGCAGGCCGCGCCAACGAGTGATAACGGTGCGAAGCCAATTACCGACGTCAAGCGGTGGGCAAGCGACCTGGATGGCAAGGTTGCCTCATTCCAGGACGCGATCCAGAAGGGCGACACCGGAAGCATGCTGCGACTCCAGCGGGAGCTCACAGACGCGGCGGACCAGGCGGACGCCACTATGAAAGACGCGCAGGGCAAACCAGCAGAGCAGGCCCGCGGCGCCATCGCGTCCATCCGTACCGCCACGGCCGGTGACATGAATAAGCTCGCGGATGCACGCGCGCAGCTGGCGGCCATCGACGGCGCGACCGCCCAGGCAGGTAGCGCTGGTGCACAGCCGCAGGTCACCGCCGGGCATGTCGATACGGGCGATGTGCGCAATCGGCTCAACGACCTCCAGCAAGGCGTCAAAGACAAAAACCAGTCGCCGGACGAAATCGCCAAACGACGCGACGACCTGAATACCGCGATCGCGAAGCTGAGCGATTCGCTGCAGGGTGCGACCGGGCCACAGGCCGATAATGTGCGAGCGGGGCTGAGCGCGGCCCGCGAGGCCGCCACTGGCGATAACGCGAAGATCGACGCTGCGAGCAAGCTGCTCGCGCAGCCGTAGGCTCATGCCTGTCCGTTTGACGCGACGCCGTCTACTGCTCGGTGCGGCCGCGACACTGCCGGTCGTGGTCGCGGGCGCTGCACTCCCGCTGATCCACGATCTGACGGAGGATCCGCGGCGTCTGCGGGAAGCACCGCCCTGGACGCCGAAGCAGCCGACCGACCGACTCGTTGTCAATGGCCGGCCATCATTCTGGGCGGGTGTCAATTACCCATGGAAGACCGGCCAGGATTTCGGCACCGGCGCCTGGGGCCACTCGGGCGTCAGTGACCCGACGACCTATCAGGAGATCGACGTCGATTTCGCAAACATGGCGGCGCAGGGCGTGCGCGTAGTCAAGTGGCGGGTCTTCAGTGACGGCCGCTACAGCCCGACGTTCGCTGACGACGGCACCGTGACAGGTCTCGAGGACATCTTCTTCGCTGACCTGGACGCCGCGCTCGAGATCGCCCAACGCCACGACATCTTTCTCGTCTTCACGCTCTTCGCGAGTGGTCTGTGGACGGCGGATTGCAATTCCAACGGCGTCCAGCTTGGCGGTCACGCGGCGACCCTGATCGACGAGACCAAACGGACGTCGCTGGTGCAGCAGGGTGTCGTGCCAATGCTGCAACACCTGGCAGCCACTGACCGGGTACTTGCCTTCGAGATCATCGCGGAACCAGAGTGGGGTGTCCAGGAGCTGAGCCAGGACGACGATCGTCGGGTGAAGATTCCGCTGGCGCCCGTGCGGAGCCTCATCCAGGAGGTGACCGGAGCCATTCACCGCTACACGCCCAACGCGCTCGCGAGTGTGGAGTCCAACCGCTACAGCAACGTCCAGCACTGGACGGGCCTGGGACTCGACTTTCATAGCTTCAGCTGGTACGACTGGCTGGAGCCCTACGACCCGCTCCAGACTCCCGCCGCGCAGCTGAACATTGATCGGCCCGTGCTGCTGGGTGAATTCCCGGCGAGTGGCAGCGCGTATTATCAGCTGCCAGAGGTCCTGGATACTGCATACTCACTCGGGTACGCGGGCGCCTTCGCCTGGAGCTACTGGAGTGGCGATGGCCTCAGCCAGTGGCAGACCGTCGCGTCGGACTATACGGACTGGGTCCGCGCGCACTGGGACCAGGTGGATCCCACCGGCACCGCCACGCCACCAGGCAGTGGTCCAATCGTCCAACAGCCGTACCCGTACACGTTTCAAGGATTTTCTACGGATCTGGATCCGGACGGCGCGATTGTCGCGGCGATGAAGATACGCGTGGCTTCGGGCGAGCCGTATGTCCCGCATGCGTATTTGTCTGAGCTCGGTGCTGCGCAACCGTTGCAGGATGTGCTGCTCACAGCCGCGCCCGGGCAACCGGGCAAGCTTGCGGCGCGCTTCGATCTAGCACAGCCGCAGACGCCGTACACGATCAGTGTGGGGATCTTCGACCGTGCGGGCAAACTGAGAAAGTGGTTCAACAACGTCGCGACGCTGGCAGTCATGGACGGACAGCTCACCACCCCGAAGGTGGACACACTGACGAGCGAGCTGGGGTGCGCAAGCTGAGCGTGCGCCGCACGCTTGCGGCCGCCGCTTTTCTTCTGGTCGCGGCGGTGATCACCGCACGCGTCCTGCTTGCGCCACGCGGTGACACGAACGCGCCCGGCCAGTCACCGCAGGTAGCTGCCACGGCCGAGCCGATCATGCCGCAATTGCCAGAACTGCCGCCGCTGTCGTTGCCGGTGCCGACTCCGACACCGGATCCCTTGGCCGCATGTAAGCTCGATCCGGCCAATCTGCCGCCGCTTGCGACTGGTCACGTCTTCCATACATGCGGTTCGCGCATCCTGTCGGAGACGGGTGAGCCAGCGCAGATCACGGGTGTCAGCTGGTTCGGCATGGAAACCGGCACCTTCGCGCCGCACGGCTTGTGGAGTCGCAACTGGAAGACCATGCTCGACCAGATCGCGTCGCTGGGATTCAACACCATCCGCCTGCCGTTCACGAACGAGGCGCTCGTCGACGGGCAGATGCCCAAATCCATCAACTACGACATCAACCCGGACCTGAAAGGCAAAACGAGCCTCGAAGTCATGGACGTGCTGATCAAGGGTGCGGGTGAGCGTGGCCTCAAGGTGATTCTCGACCGCCACCGGCCGACCTCTGAGGGTCAGTCGGAGCTGTGGTACACCGACCGAGTGTCGGAGGAGCGCTGGGTTCAGGATTGGGTGATGTTGGCCACCCACTACCGCGGCAACAGCACCGTCATGGGCGTTGACTTGCACAATGAGCCACGCGGGCCCGCCACGTGGGGAACCGGCGACCAGTCGACGGACTGGCGATTAGCCGCGGAGCGCGCAGGCAACGCCGTTCTTCAGGCCAATCCGTACCTGCTCATCTTCGTGCAGGGTGTCGAGCAGGTGAACGGGGACTTCTACTGGTGGGGCGGGAATCTTCAGGGAGTACGCGATAACCCGGTCCGCTTGCAGGTCCCCGGCCGCGTGGTGTACTCGCCGCACGACTACGGTCCGGATGTCTATTCGCAGGGCTGGTTCAACACGCCTGATTTTCCAAGCAACCTGCCTGGTGTTTTCGACACGCACTGGGGCTACATCGCCGACCAGCAAATCGCGCCGGTCGTGCTCGGCGAGTTCGGCGGATCGGCTGGTGAAGGACAAGACGGGGTCTGGCAGCGAACGCTGATCGACTACATGAAGCAGCATTCCATCGGCTGGATCAACTGGTCGTTCAACCCAGATTCTTCCGATACCGGCGGGCTTCTGGCCGAAGACTGGCTGACGGTGGAGCAGAGCAAGGCACAGCTGATCCAGCCGTACCTCGCCCCGCCGCTCGACGTCGGCAAGTCAGGTGTCTTCGGGCGTCCGCAGAGCCAGATCGACGTACAGGTGCAGGCGCCGGGTGATCAAGGCAGCCAGCTGAGCCTTCAGCTACACATCCTGAACGACGGTCCGGATGCGGTCACACCGAAGTCACTGCAGGTCCGCTACTGGTTCAAACCGGGTACGCTCGGGAAGGCGACGCAGCAGGCGGACGTGGACTATGCGGATGTCGGCACGAAGAGTGTCATCGCCGCGGTTGCGGCCCCGCGTTCAGACGGGCTGTCTGCCGTTACGCTGACCTTCGCGGACGGAGCCACGCCGATTCAGCCGTACACGACCAGCACAATCACGCTGCGCGTACACAAGTCGGACTGGTCAGCGTATGCAAAGACCTCCGATGCCACACTGGCCTTGTACCGGGATGGAAAACTCGTAGTGGGGAGCGAGCCCGCACCCGTCCCGCAGGCGAGTCCGGGCTCCGTCACTGTCACCCCTTCGGTGCCGTCTCGCTGAGCGCCTGTTGCATCGCCGCGCCGGTCAGCACCTGCGGCATGCCGTCCTGATACGTGAGCAGGCCGACCTGGTCTACCCACTTCGCCAGCTTCCACGTACCAGAATCTGTCGAGAAGAAGCCGACGCTGAGCTTGTATTCACCAGGTTTCAAATCGCCGAGGTTCACCCGCAGCTGAATGTCCTGCTGATCGCCCGCCTGAAAGATGCCAACCCGATCGTCCACAGTCGATGGATTCTTGGCGCCTTGCGCGAAGGCGAGCAGTTGGATAGCGTAAGTGCCTGATTGCTGAATGCTCACGTTGAGATCGGCCACCAGCTGCGTGCCCTGCGGCGTAAACGTCACGTCATTCACGCTGTATGGCAGCGGTTTGAGTGCCACGGCGTCGCTCGGCGCCTCGTGGGCAGTGAGGTTCATGTCGTCCCAGTGCTGCTTGGCCCAGGCGGAGAATGCGCTCGCAGCATCCGCCCAGCTCGCGTTGCCGGCTGGCATGAGGTAACTCGCGACCATGACCCCGCTGTATCCGTGTTGCTTCACCAGATCCAGCGCCTGACTCAGCGGGTGCGTCTGACTGCCGGCCGCCGGCACCTCGACCAGAGCCGGCTTGTCCAGCGCGTATTTGTTCACGTCGGTTCCCAATGGCTCGTATGGGTCCTGCCAGTCCTGAAACTGGTAGCTGTAATAGTCGAGTCCGAGGCCGCGCCATTGCGGCATGTTGGTCGCACGGTTGGACTCCACCGCGGCCAGTGCGACGGTGTTGGCGTGAATCGCGGCGGCCGCGTCTTTGACGAAGGCCTGAACATCCGCGAGTGGAATCTTCGTCCGCCCGTCCTGGTCTTTGTTGAGTTCCTGTATCCCGAACTCCGGCGTGTTCAGAAGCTCGATCGCCAGCACGCGGTCAGTTCCCGATATGTGTTGGGTCAGCGGCACGATCGCATTCTGGATCAGCGAAGTACGCAGGCCCGGGTCGGTGAGCGTCGCCGCGTGCCCGCCTAACGCAACGCCGTTGACGGTCTGCTGGGTATCCCAGAAGCGATCCGAGAACAGCGAGAGCACCAGGTACATATCGTGCTGCTGTGCCTGCGCAACGGCTGCGTCCAGGTCCGCATAGAACGTGTCGTCCAGGCCAGTCACACTGCCACTTGCATCGAACGTGGGGCTATACCGACCGTCATCGAACACGTCCCACTTGACGACGCGCACACCCTGGCCGGCCATGTTGGAGAAGTCAGCGTCCACCTCTTGAGACGTCGTAGGATCGCTTACCCCGGAATGACCCCACGCGCCTGTTCCAAAATCCTGATTGCTACGACCAGGATAGTTGACGGCCGTCAGGAACGTCGGTGTCCCGTTCAGCAGCAGTTGCTGACCCTGAACGGTCAGCAGCGGCGTCGGCTTGCGGCTCGCCACCGAGCTCGCCACCGAGCTCGGAGTCGGGAGTTCGAGCGCGGCCGGCGCTCCATCCGCCGGAACAATGGGCGTCACTACGTCTGTGCGCGACCAGTCGCGCGTTGGAGCCGGTGGCGTGCGTGGCTGAAGCAGCGCGTACGTCGGCAGGGCGGCAATCAAGACGAGACTGACTGCCGCGAGTGCAATGAAATGCTGTTTTCTCATCGTTGTAAAGCCTCTATTCGGGCGTGAATTCCTCGGCCTAAAAGAGCGCCGCCAGAAAGACGAGCGGTGCGTTGTACTCGATCGAATTCTCGTTGGACGAAAACGCTCGCAAATCGTCCACATAGCTGCCGGGCCCGTCGGCTGGTGGCGTGATGTCGTCCTGTGCATCGCCGTTGGGTCCACCCACGAGCACGCCCGGAATCGTCTTGCCCAGGTTGAACATGGTCCGGTTATGGGGATTCTTGACCGGATCCGAACCATAGCCCGTCACGTACGACTTGTGCATGACGTTACGCCCAAGCACGTAATGCAACTGGTCCAGCGCGCTCTGCACGTACTGGTCGTTCGGCGTAATGCGATTGGCGACCATCAGCAGCACGGCGTTGTCCAACGCGGCCTTGTTGGATGCCCAGGCGTAGACTGAGATCGAAACTGCGTACGGATTGATCGGGCTGGAAACGGTCGTTGTCATGCCGTCCGCCCACGTCTGGAGAGTCACGGCGATGCGCTGCTTGAGCGCCGGATCAGCGCGGTCGCTGAAATAGTACGCCAGCATGCCGTACGTCTGGGTGTTGCTCCAGCTCAGGTCTCCAACGGCCAGCGACCCAGCCTGCAGATATTTCTTGGCGTAGTCGCCATAACGAGTGTCGCCCGTCGTCTTGAACAGCTCGGCCGCTGCCCAGAAGCGCTGCGTCTCGTCGCCCGCGTACACGTAGCCCCCGGTGCCTTCCATATCTGCTGGCAAGATTGCCTTCGGATTCTTCTCCAACCAGCTCCAGGACAGCTTGGCGGCGTTTAGCAGACGTGTCGCGTACCCGCTGTCCACCGGCTGGTACACCCGACTGGCTTCGGCCATGACCGCGGTGAATACACCGGCATCGGGTGTATTTGGCTCGAATACGAACAGATCGCCGCCGATGTTGTCCTGTCCGCGCACGAAGCCGCCGAACCCCATTGGCGTCACCTTGTGATAGACGGCGCCATCGGACCGCTGCATCTTCAGCATCCAATCGAGTTCTTCTTTGAACACCTGTAGCGAACCTGGCAGCTCAGGCTGCAGCCCGGGCAGGTTCAATTGGATGTTGGTTTGTTGCGGAAACAGGTCGGCCAGCAGCAACAGCGTGCCCATCGTGCTGCCGGCGGTCGGCATGTAGCGGCCGTAGTCGCCCGCGTCCGGCCAACCGCCGCTGATGTCCATTGTTTGCGCCGTACCGCGGTCTTTGGCTTGCGCCGCCTGCCATGCGGCGGGTGCAAGCTGCGCGAGGAGATCGTACGACCCAAGCGCGTCGGACGCGAGTTGACTGTAGACATCGTCGCCGATGCGGAAGTTGGCTGAACGGCCGCTCCCCGGAATGACCAGCGTGTACGTCCCCGATTGACGGAGTTGCGAAAAGTCAGCCGTGCGCACGGTCTGCATTGCGTCTTCGTCGTGCAATGGGGCACCGAGCTCACCCGTATACGCGATGGCGCCCGTCTGGACGTCTACAATCTTGAAGCTGGTGGCCTTCGGATCGGTGACGAGTGCCACCTTCGAGTACGCCGGCAGATAACCGACCTGATCGATCTGGACCAGGTCCGGGTTGACGGCTTCAGATGGCGACTGAGCCGGCGGTGCAGTCGGCTGTGGCGCGATGGTCGGTCTTGGGGTCGGCGGTTGCGTTGGCGCCGACGAGGTTGGTCCGGCGGGCTGCAGAGGTTGACACGCTACTGCGAGTGTGAGTGCAACCGCTGCAGCTGCCTGCAAGAGTCTCATGGTGTTCTCCTATTGCGCGCTCAGCGCGCCCGCGGTGAGGCCGTCGATCAGTCTGCGTGACCCGAAAATTGTCACAAGCAGCATCGGCACTGTTGCGATGGCGCTCCCGACCAGCAGTGCACCTGTGTCGGTCCCGTGTACGCCGCGCAGGTTGGCCAACGCGACCGGGTACGTGTACATATTCGGGTCAGTCATGATCACTAGCGGCCCAAGGAAGCTGTTCCAGCCGCCGATGAAGCTCGTGATCGCCAGCGCACCGGCAGCCGGCGCGGCGAGGGGCAGCGCCACGCGCCAGAAGGTTCCAAACTCTCCGGCTCCGTCGATCCGAGCCGCATCGAACAGCTCTGCTGGAATTGCGCTCGCGATATACTGGCGCATCCAGAACACGCCAAACGCGTTGCCGACGGCCGGCACGATGAACGGCAGAAATGAGTTGGTCCAGTGCATCCAGGTCATCTGGATGTACCATGGAATGAGGCCCAACTGGCTCGGGATCATCATCGTGACCAGCAGCAGCCAGAACAGACGCTCTTTTGCGGGAAAGCTATAGCGCGCAAATGCGTAGCCCCCGAGCGCCGAAAAAAACACCGTCACGAGTGTCGACCCGAAGGCAATGATGCCGCTGTTGAGCAGCGACCTCCAGAAGTACGGCGCGTACTCGAGTACGGCGGTGTAGTTCCGTAGCAGCGCGGTGCCGATGTTGAACGGAGGCGGGCTGCCGGCTATATCACTGGTGGTGTGTGTCGCCAGCAGAAATTCCCAGAAAAACGGCGCCAGCGTGACGACCGCGCTAAGGACGAGCGCACCATGCAGTAGAACGCGTGGAATTAAACGGGTTTCGAAGTAAATGCGCCGGACTCTTAGAGGCATAGAGGCTCGGCGTACTGCGACGGCCATCCTTATGCCTCCAGTCCACGGAACAGCAGCCGTCGGTTGCCTGCAGTCAGCACAATGAGCACGGCGAACATGAGCAGTGAGATAGCCGCCGCATACCCGAACTGGCCGTAGTTGAAAGCCGTGTCATAGACCATCATGGCCAGTGTCATTCCAGCGGCGTCGGCGCCGCCAAGCGTGCCGGAGCCCGCTCCGGCAACGCCACCCAGCAGCATCAGCGGCGCGTCGAACAGCTGCACGCTGCCGATGATGGTGATACTGGTAACAAAGAACATCACGCGTTTCAGTAGTGGCAGCGTGATGCGAATCAGGACGTCCAGCGTGGACGCGCCATCGATACGCGCGGCTTCGATGATCTCGGACGGGATCGCCTGGAGCCCAGCCAGGAACAGAAGGACGTTCCAGCCGAAGAATTGCCATGTCGTGACGAGCGCGATCGCCGGTTTGATCCATGTGCCGCTGTCGGTGACGTAGCCGAGCCAGTCGACGGGCGCGATGCTGAGCCGGCCAAGCAGATAGTTGAGCAGCCCGCTGTAGGCGAACATGACGCCCCAGACCAGACCCAATACAACAGGGGACGTGATGTACGGAAGGAAAAAGATGCCACGGAAGACCTCCCGCCCGCGTACGACGCGGGCATTGAGCGCGAATGCGATCAGCAGCGCGGCGAGGATTTGAACGCTGCCGATCACAAGCATGAGCCACAGTGAATTGAAGAGCGCCGTGCGGACCAACTGGTCCTGGAGCATATTGCTGAAATTCGTCAGCCCGATCCATTGAGTCGTCGTCGGAGTCCAGCGCGTGAACGCGAGATAGAAGCTGAAGGCGATGGGAAACAAACCAAACACGAGAAAGCCGACATAGAACGGCGCGATGAACAGGTATGCCCAGAGCGCACGCCGTGTGGACTCCCGAATGTGTCGTGTCGTCGAGGGCCGCGCATGCGTGCTGGCGCAAGTCAGCAAATTCAATAACGTTCCGAACGCGGCGCTCCGCGGCGCGGTCATGACAGCGGCCTCCTGCTACGAGCGGACCGCGTCGGCAGGCAGCGCGAGTTGGAGGTTGGACGCCCGCTGGGCCCGATCCTGGAGCTGTGTTGCGGCGCCAAGCAGCGCCTGCTGCGACGTCAATTTGCCACTGATGGCTTTATCGACCTCTGCATTCAGCAAGTCTGTACCGAGCGCATCCACTGGACTGTAGGCGAGCGGCTTCACCTGCTGCGCCAGCTCGATGAGCTGTCGCCACGCCAGTTGTCCACCCAGGTAGTCCACCGGCTGGTCATAGACAGGGCTGTTCCACGCGGGTTTGTAGGCCGGCACGATCCCCGTCTTCTGAAAAATAGCATTCTGCGTATCTGCATTCGTGGTCACGAACTGCACAAAGTCCCAGGCGAGCTGCTTGTTCTGAGCCAGCTTCGGAACCTGCAGATACGTACCTCCGTTGTTGAAGGCGCCACCCGGTGCCGTGGCGATCCTCCAGGTGCCCGCTCCATCTGGATCAACCAGATTCTGGAAGTCGCCCAGCATCCACGCGCCCATGATGACGGTGGCCACCTGGCCGCTCTTCAGCGCGGGCATCCAACGTTCACTCCAGGTCGCGATGTTGGCGCCAATCTGCGCTTGCTTTGCTTTGACCGCCACATCCAAGGGCTGCTGCGCCTCGTCGACGAATTCGATGGTCCCGTCTTTGGCGATCGTGCCGCCGTTCTGCCAGAAGGCCGCATTGAAGATGTCTTTTTCGTTGGCGACGATCGAGCTCTGTCCATTGGTTGCGGCCTTGATCTGCTGGCCCGCCTGGATGAAGTCGTCCCAGGTCGCAAGCTTCTGGCTCACCTGGGCTGGCTCGGTTGGAAGGCCGGCCGCCTGAAAGACATCTGGCCGGTAGAACATCACCCCGGTCGCCACGTCCCAGGGGAACGCGGCCATCTCGCCAGACTGCGTAATTGGGGCGTTGAACTTCCAGTCGACGAAGTCGTTCTGGTACTGGCCTGCGTTGTACGGGTCGGCCAACAGGTTATCGCCGGCGTCGAGGAATCGGCCGACCATGCTCGTGTCCAGGCCGATCACATCGGGTACACCCTGCTTGGCGGCGAGCGCGGCCAGATACTTCTGGCTCATGTCGCCGAAGGGTTGGAGTACGAAGTTGACTTTGACGCCCGGGTGCGCCTGTTCGAATAACGGGATCGCGGTGTCCATCGACAGCTTGTCGAAATACCACACCGTGATTTCATTGTCAGGCTCTTTGTTCTGGCCCAGCGACTGCGCGGCAGGACCGTCATCGGCCGGCCCCATCGCCGGCGAACACGCGCTGGCGAGCAGTGCAACACCAGTAATGGCGGACAGGACTGGCGCGCTCCGAATACGAGTAAACATAGCGCCGTTTCTTCCTCCAGGTTCCCCAAGAGTTCGTCCAGTCAGCGTTCAGGCGGAAGTCGCTCCGCTTCCGGTAGGTGTTCGGCTGCGCCCGTACGCTGTAGACGGCACAGTATCGCGAGCGCGAGTCAAGCGGGAGTTTGCTGGCGGTCAGCTTTCGGCCAGCTTTCAACCAGTTTGTTCAGGCGACATTCAAGTCATGCTGATCGCTGGTCAGCCGGAGACCGCACGCGGCGAGCGCAATGTGCTGAAGATCGCAGACTTGGCGCACTGAGGACAACGGGGCTGGCGTTGCCGCAGGCCCGGGCGCGTCCTCGCAAGCCCCAGCTCGATTTACTCGACGGACTCCACGCAACCGCTGGTTTCGGTCTTGACGATGTACGTCTTCTGCCCAACACCGCCGTCAGGCGCGTGCGCGGTGGCGACGTAGAAGCGGATCTGCCCTCCGCCGGGGCGCGGGTGATCGCCGACGTAGTCGATGCTGAGCGTCACGCTCTGCTCCGACGCCGCTAGACGTTGCGCGCCAGTCTGTTCGAGCACCAGCGCGCGCGGCACCTGCGCCTGTACCGCTGGGCACAGTTGATTCCAGCCCAGGTCGCCGTCGAGCGTAGCGACGGACTGCATGAACTGGTCCGCGGGAGCAGGCGCGGCAACACTCGAGACGTTCATCCGCATCTGGAGACCCAGCAATCCCAGCCCGAACAGCGTGACCAGGCCCGCCGCGACGAGTGGATTCCGCCCAAAGCCGCGCAACACCGCCTTGGCTATGCTGCGCTGGCGCTGAAGCAGGCTGTGTCGCATGTGAGTCATCGCAGGTCCTCCACTCGCGCGACATTTCGTCGCGTTGCCAGGCTAGGCGTAATGTGCTGAACGGAAACCGGCTGCGCCTGCAAGCGGCCTGTACGCCACCTGACTATCCCTCAGTCTTCTCCGTTGGATGGCCAGGCGGCGTTCAGTGTCGCTGTGCCCGAGTTCGGCACTCTGCCAGCCACCTGCTGTGATGCTCTATCCGAAGGCTCACAAGATGCGCGTCGACACAGCCGTGCTCCTCTGGACAGCGCCGCTTGCCGTGCTCGCCACGGCCGCGGCAGCAATCCTTGCGTTCCACGTGTGGCAAGTCGGTCCCGCAACGCGCCCAACTACACCGCCGGAGGTTCGCGAGGCGCTCGACGTGCTCGGTGGGCATCAGGCGACAGCGCAACTGCGCGACATGCTCGACCACAATCAAGTCAGCTACCAATTCGTCTCGATGTCGCCCGGGATGTTTGCCCGGTACACCGTGAACCGCAAAACAATCGACATAGATTTACGCTTGAGGGACGAAGACAAATTAACATTAGCAGCACTGCTTGCTCACGAAGCAGTGCACGCGCAGGATGCGGTGGACGGGTACCTGTCCACAGGTGGTGCAGACGCGTGCATCGGTTCAGAGTTGCGAGCCTTTCGGACGTCTGGTCTGTTCTGGACCGAGGTGTACGGCCCCGCCGGCAAGGTCGACGCGAATGACGAGCTCGAGCAACAGCTGAATCTGATCGCCGACCGCGCACTGCACGATCCATCCGCGCTGGAGCAAATGGTGCGCCTGGCGTACGTGAACCAATGCGGATAGGACGCGACGGCCGGATCCGAAGTCGCCCAAGACACCAGGAGGCATCCAACTGCCCGGAGAAATGTAAAGGAGCGCGTCAGGCGTCGGCTAGCTGAGTTCTGCATTTAGCCATGCCCGGCAGCTCAAAGTGAGCGTAGGCATCAATACGCAGGCGGATCCGCATCATGCTGACGATCAATGACGGCACTTCTTTCCTGGCCACCGACGAGTCCGGTGACATCGCGGTGGGCACGGAGCAGGGTCTCTACCATGACGACCTGCGCTTCCTGTCCGACTATCAGCTTCGTCTGGATGGGGCTACTCCCGTCCTCCTCAGTGCGCGGACCCTCTGCCACCACACCTCGGTGCATTACTTCACCAATCCGGAGCTCGTCGGCGCACCGTCGGGCACACTCAGCCTGGCGCGGCGGCGGATGGTTGGCCGAGGCATGCACGAGGACCTCGATCTGACCAACTACGGCGACAGTGACGCACGCCTAACGCTCGAGATCACGTTCGATTCAGACTTTGCGCACATTTTCGACGTCAAGCGCCAGCTTGAACGCGCAACCGATCGAGCCACCGAGCGAAGACGCCTGCGCCGCTCGCCGCGTGTTCGACGACAATTCGCCTTTGCCTCTGGCCGCGGGCACGCCATGCGACGCACCGTCATCACTCTGTCGCAGGGCGGCACGCTCGATGGCCGAACTGCTCGCCTGGAGCTTCGCTTGCCAGCGGGCGGAAGCTGGCACCTGTGCCTTGACTGTCGAGTGGGCATGGGTAATGACGAAGCGCCGCCGCGTTACAGCTGCAAGCCAATCGGCCCAGTCTCGCTCCCAACCGAAGCACACGCGCGCCGATTGGACTCCGTCGCTGCGCAAGCTCCGCGGGTCCAGTCAGATCACGCGCCCGTGACCCAGGCGTACGACCAGGCCGTATCCGACCTGGCGGCACTCAGGATACCCGGCGAGCAGCTCGCTGGCGAGGAGTGGGTACTCTCGGCCGGTATCCCCTGGTACCTCGCCTTGTTCGGCCGTGACGCCTTGATTGCTGGTTTCGAAGCCTTGCCATTCCAGCCTGAATATGCGACGGCGGCGCTGCGCGCCCTGGCACGCCGCCAGGGCACGGCCGTTGATCCAGTGACCGATGAGGCGCCGGGTAAAATCCTTCACGAGCATCGGTTTGGGCAACAAGCTCGGCCGGTGTTCAGCCCACGCTTTCCGTACTACGGCACGGTCGACGCCACACCGCTGTTCCTGGTTCTCCTGTCAGAGACGTACCGCTGGACCGGTGACCTGGCGCTCGTGGAGGAGCTTCGCGGTAACGTCATCCAGGCTCTGGAATGGATCGATGCATACGGTGACTCTGACGGCGATGGCTATGTCGAGTACTACCGAACAACGCCCGGCGGTCTCACCAATCAGGGCTGGAAAGACTCATGGGACTCAGTGCGGTTCCATGACGGCGTGGTCGCAAGTGGACCAATCGCTCTATGCGAGGTGCAGGGCTACGTCTACGATGCAAAGATGCGTACCGCGGAGCTGTTCGACGCGCTTGACGAACCAGCGCGCGCCACGGTGCTGCGAGCTCAGGCTGGCGCGCTCAGGTCGAAGTTCAATCGGGACTTCTGGATCGAGTCGCGGGGCTACTACGCCGAAGCGCTCGACGGAGCGAAGCGCCCTGTCGACAGTCTCACCTCGAACGCGGGACACCTGTTGTGGTCGGGGATCGCCGACGCTGACAAGGCGCGACGCGTCGCCGCGCGGCTGCTATCGCCCGCCCTCTTCACCGGCTGGGGTATTCGGACGATGGGCTCCCAAGAGGGCGGCTACAACCCCATTAGTTATCACAATGGGTCGGTGTGGCCACACGACACTGCGCTGATTGCGGCGGGTCTGGCTCGCTATGGCTATGTGCAGGAAGCTGCACGTGTGGTTGGCGGGTTGCTGGACTCGGTTGAGCAATTTCCGAATCATCGTGTGCCCGAGCTGTTCGCGGGCTTCGATAGGTTAGAAACTGGGTTCCCCGTCGACTATCCGACAAGCTCCAGCCCCCAGGCGTGGGCCGCCGGATCGGTTCTGCTGGCGATACGGACGATGCTTGGAGTGCGCACCTCCGCGACGGGACTGCTGAGCGCACGACCGTTGTTGCCGGCGCATGTCTCGTGGCTGCGTATGAATGGAGTGCGACTGCGCGGAGAGGTCGTTGATCTGGAGGTCCATCGGACGGGCGAGGGCGCGCGCCTCCAGGTGCACCGCACGCAACAGCTAACGCGCGTTGCGTGAGCAGACCGCGTATGCGCTGACGCGCGACGGCAACGCGCGTGTTGGACGTTCGACGCGACAGAGGGTGCGCCGCGGCGTTATGCCGCGGCCTGCCCGGCAGCCGCACTCCAGCACGCCCGGCCGTTGATTGCGAGCATACAAGGCGCAACGCAAGACGTAGCTCCGGTGTGTGCGAGCCATCGATCGTGCCTTCGCGCCATGAAGTGCGCGAACGTGTCCATCGAGTCGGATGTGCGGCGGCGACTCCGCCAGCGGTCGTACCCGCGCAATGTCACGCCGTACGCATGGCCAAACAGTGTTGGATGCGCACGCGCGAACGCTTCTCGCGCAGCGGAGTTGTACGCGAGTCCGGTGGCGGTGAGCCACAAGTCCACGTGGTGGGCACATCGATCAATTGCTTCTGCGTGGCAAACCAACGATTGGGCCATGATGACACAGCGTAGCCGGGCGCTCCCGGCCCGCTCATGACGAGAAATTCCGCGCACCTTAACGTCGCCTGGATCGGGTGTTCTGTCCGCGTTCAGGCGAATTGTTCGCCGTGTCGGGCTTCCGCCAGCAGCGCCCAGGTAGCGTTGGGGGAGGAGTCACACACACCCATGTCGCCTAACAAACCCTTGCTTACGTTCATCGCCACCGTTGCGATGTTCAGCACTGTTGCCCCGGTCGCGGCTCAGACGCCCAGTCCAGATCAAGCACAGATCACACTGCAAGCAGCCGACATCCAGCCCGACGGTCGCATCACCTTCAGCGGCCAGGGCTTTAGCGGCGGCGAGCAGACGGCTCTCACGATCGAAGACGATCAGGGGA
>JAFAPL010000850.1 GCA_019247135.1 Chloroflexota bacterium
AGGTACAACTGGCGACTCCGCAACAGCCGTCGTGCGAGCGGTCCCAACGGCCCGAGCTGGATCTGACGCACGATCTCCGTTCCGCTACGGGTTCCGAGCGTTTCGGCGAGCTCCCGCGCGTCCGAGAGCGAGCCCACCTGGTGCACGAGCAGCGCACCGCATCCAACCAGGCTGCTGTGGAGCGCGTGGTCTCGCGGCAGATGCTGAGTCGACACCACCACGGCTATCCGCGCCTCACGTGCCTGGAGCAGGAGATCGACCAGTTGGGCGGCTTCACCAATGGATGCGACCTCGTCGAAGACGAGAAGCGCGCGGCGCGAAGCGTCGGACCACAGCGCTGTGTACGCAACCTGCTTCAGGTGCTGGATCAGGACTCTGCCGACCAGCGAAACATCCTCAGAGGCCGCGGTCGCGGGCAAACCGAGGTAGCTGATTCCAGGCTCGCGCAAGCACGCCGCCAGGTCCAGGGTGCGATCGGATGGCAGGAGATACGGCCCGAACACGCCGAATCGCAAGCTGCGCAACCGGCCCGCCAGACCCGAAAGCGCTCTCTTGTGGAGGTCGTCTTCGAGCATGGAAATCAGCTCGGACTTGATCGTTACGTCAGGCATGCGCCTGGCGAGGCCAGTCAGATGCGCCCGATCGAGGCTCGTGCGGAGCGTATCGAGTGTGCAGGGCTGGCCGCTTTCGATCAGCGAACGCGCGGCGAGCGGAATGATCGCTTGTGAGAGATTGCGATACACCTGCCCATTAGGACCGTGGGTGAATGCGCCAACGAGCCGATTGCCGATTGCCGCCGGCTCGCCGTCGCAGGGATCGTAGGTCCAACTGTCGGCCCAACCCGGGAGCCAGATGCGAGCTGGACGCGAATGACGATCAGCCACCTGCCGGCAGATGTGCAGCAGTTGACCGCCCTTCGCGTCGACCACCGCGACCGACCAATCTGCCCCGAGCGCGGCGTCCATCAAGCGGCTGATGGTCGTGGTCTTGCCCGAGCCGCTACTGCCAGTAACGAGCGCATGACGCGCGAGCTCATCGAGGGCAAGCCAGAACGGTTGGCCCGGAGCCAGCAATCCGGCCTGGGGTGGCACCGACACGGTCGTTCCGAGCTTGAGACCCGGGGCGGACGGCGTCTGCGAGATCAGATCCGCCTGGCTGGTCGCGTGAGGCCGCGGTGGTGCGCGCCAGCCTGCGATTGCGGCGACGATCCCGAGCATGGCAGCAAGCGGATCCGGGCATCCGAGAATGTGAGCCATCCCCGCTACGCCGACCAGGATCAATGGCGATCGAAGCAGGTGGACTGACCGTTTCATCCCGACACCTCCACTCCCTTCGGCACGAAGGCAACCTCGACGTCCAGCCCAAACAAGCCCTGTCGATCAATCGCGGTCTCGACGCGTCGCTTGATCAAGCTGGTCGTGACGTACCAGCGGATGCCGTGAATGCGGGTCGCGCGCGCAAACCATCGATGAATGTGCTCGTAGTGCCACATCGTTTTGGGCGAGCGTTCGAACTCGATGGCGATGTTGCTGCCCCTGGTCACGACGACTCCGTCGGGCCGATGGCCGGGGTCGGTCGAGAAGATGTGTGCTTTCAGCTCACGCTCGGTGATCCAGGTGCAGTTGGAGTCCTCCTCTTGCCAGTACGCGGCGAGGTCGACGAGCGCCAGATCGTGGATCAGCTTGCCGGCTGGAGTTGACCTCCACTTGAGATTCACCTGCCGGCGCAGGAGGCGGGCACCCGTTCGAGTTGCTTCGAACACGCCTCGCGGGACGCCCGCATCATTCCTTTGCTTGACGAGTTTGCGATCCTCGAGCCTGCTGAGACGCCGCGCGCTGAGGGCCGCCCTGACGTAGCGGACGTCGATGTGTCGTCGGCGCAGCGCGCCAAAGCGGACCAGGTCGCGCAGCACGAGGAGGTCGCGATCATCGAGATCGCGCACCAGGTCGAAACGGGACAAAATGTGCTCTCCCGTGAAATGCCGAGAGCGGAGCCCTGAAGCGACCGGCATGCAAGCTGATCGAAGGACTCCGCTCTCGGGTGTCGTTTGCGTAAACGCCTCCGGCCCGCGGCGGGCGTGGGTGAACCGAGGTCGCCACGAGTCCGTGAGACCCGGCCGTGGCATTGCCGTGCAAGGGCCTGACGGCGCGTTTCAGATGTGCGATTAGATGATCAAGACTTCACCTCCTTGTTTGTGCTCGCAGCGATCGGCGTGCCGGATGGGGTGGCTGCAGAACGCAAAGAGGGCACAGCCCGACCGCACGACGCCGGTTTTCAGGCGTGCGCGAGTGGGATGTGCCCTCTGCGGATCTTGTTGCGAGTGTGTCAGTCAGGTCGCGAGCTGGACGCCCTCGACCAGTCATCGGTGAATGCTTGCAAGTGCCGATGAGTGCTATGCGTGCGAAATGGGCAAAGACCCTCCTGGCGAAGTGGACTGGATTGAGACGCGCGGCTCGATTCCGTCGATCGGGAGAGCATGCTCCTTGTTGGCCAGGCAGATCGTTGCTGCCCGACCGATCCCGACTTGACGCGGCTGAGCCCGACCGTCCTTCCAGTGTGCGAGTGCGCGATTGCACTCACCGAGGCTGAAAGGGCCCTCATCGGCTCGTTGCGCTGCCGACTGCGCATTCATGACACCCTGACCATACGCACCAAGCGTCACGTACACCGTCACGTGGACGGTCGGAGTGTCACAAATCAGCCAGTCAGCAGAGCTCCGCGAGCTTGACCGACTCTCCCGTTTCGACCGACCTGATGGCGGCCCGTGCGATGGCGAGCGCGGCACGTCCATCCTCGCCAGTGCAGCGAGGTTCGCGGCCCGTCCGAACGCTCTCGGCAAGATCGACCAGCTCCGCGGTGTATGC
>JAFAPL010000865.1 GCA_019247135.1 Chloroflexota bacterium
CTGCCGGTCCAGCGCTGGCAAAACTTGTAGCTCGTCCCCGCGGCCCCGCATCAGCGCCGCTCCTCCACGAACGAAGAACGGTACGTCCGATCCGAGCTTCGCTGCCAGTCCAAGCAGGTCCGAATAGCCAAGGCGCGTACGCCAGAGCGCGTTCAGTCCCACCAGCGCTGCCGCGGCGTTGCTGGATCCACCACCCAGGCCTGCGGCCGCGGGTATGCCCTTCACCAGGGTGAGCTCGGCGCCCGCTCGAACGCGCGCCGTCTCCGCGAGAAGCTCGGCCGCGCGAACGACGAGGTTGTCTTCGTTTGCAATCTCCAGCCCCTCGACACGCGCCAGCAAAGTCTCGGCGGGCTCGATGCGCAGGTCATCCGAGATATTGACCGTGTGTACCAGGCTACGCAATTCGTGATAGCCGTCCTCGCGCCGACCGAGGACCTCGAGTGTCAGGTTGAGCTTGGCGTAGCACCGATACAGCATCAGGCCGTCTGCGCCACCTCGAAAAGACGTACCCAATCCGCGACACCGAGCTCCTGCGGGCGCCGCGAGGGGTTGATGTCAGCGCGCTGCAACATCCCGAGTGCCGCGGCTTTGTCCAGGTTGCGTCCATCGGCGAACGAGTTTCCCAACTGCTTCCGCGGCTGTTTGAAACCGGCCTGGACCAGTTCCGTGAACGCGTCGAGCTCACCGGGCGCGACGACTGGCTCGTCCAGACGACTCAGCCGCAGCACCACCGAGTCGACTTTCGGCCGCGGATAGAAGGCGGCTTTTGGCACGTGCCGTAACACCTCGACCCGCGCCTGCGCCTGGATCAGCACACTGAGCGCACTCATCCGACCGGCGCACGCCGCGATCCGCACACCAACTTCACGTTGGACCATGACGACCATGCGAGTCGGTTCGGCGCGCAGCAGATGTCGCAATACGGGTGAGGTGATGTGGTACGGCAGATTGGCAACCACGACGAACGGCCCGTCGAACAGGCTGGTGATGTTCGTCTGGAGCACATCCGCCGAGCAGACTGTGAGGTTCGGCACGCTCAACTCTGTCCGGAGTTGGTCGGCGAGTAACTCGTCGATCTCCACGGCGACGACACGGCGTGCGTGCTGCACGAGGCCGCGGGTCAAGACGCCCAGGCCCGGTCCAACTTCCAGGACGTCTTCGAGCGGCTGAATGTGTGCGGCCCGCACGATGGCGGCCGCGACGCGCTGGTCCTCGAGAAAGGATTGCGAGAGACGGCGGCGTGGCCTGACGCCCAGGCTGGCTAGAGTGGAGTGGCCGTGCACCCGTTTTCGATCGGCGCCTTGCCCTGGTCGCGAGCCCGCTTGCTCGGGTCCGGCACTCCTGCGGCACCCGACGAACACTCCTTACTGCTGCTTCCTTCCGGACCTGACAGGGTTCGAAGGTCGTCGCCGCGCAGGACCAGGCCTTCAACACTGCGCTGCCCACTGTCGGGCGCGGCAGCCGCGACCTTGAAACGGGACTTCAACCCCGCTAGAGCGGATTTCGGGTTACAACGGACCGCTACTCCGCCGTCTAGCACGGCCACCGCCCATTTTACTGTCAATGGCGGCGGAGAGGGTGGGATTAACTTTCGGGGCGGTCGCGGACGGTTGCTCGCGGTCGTTTTGAGTTCAAAATGCGAACCGGTGTGCTGCCTCGATTCGCTTGCGGGCGGCAAGAGTCGCGTGGATTGCTGCACCAATTGATGCACAAGACGAGACGCGGTCTCAGGGATCCGCGCTAGCATCGGCGTGTGCCGCGGCCACCGAAGCTCACCCCGGAGCGTCAGGAGCGCGTGCTCGCGGCGATCGGCGCCGGCGCCACGCGCAAGGCGGCCGCCAGTTACGCCGGCGTCGACGAGAGCACGCTCTATCGCTGGCTCAAGCGAAACGCCAGTTTTGCCAGTCTCCTACGCGCGCGCGAGGATGAGGTCGAAGTGCGCGCGTGCGCCGAGATTCAGCAAGCCGCCTCCGCGGACTGGCGCGCCGCCGCATGGTGGCTCGAACGCCGCCGACCCGCCGATTACGGTCGCACCGATCGCGTCGATCTCAACGTGCGCCT
>JAFAPL010000868.1 GCA_019247135.1 Chloroflexota bacterium
GAACACCTCTTCAGTGGCGGGGTTGATCGATTGCAGCACCATGGGCGTTGAATAAGACGATACCTCGCGCGAGCGCGCGAGGGCAGGGTTGGACAGTTTGGCTCCAGCGCGCGTTGCGCGCGCCCGGGCCGGGTCGGTAGCGTCAGCCGCGGTGCGGCTCCGAGGCGATCCGACAGCGCTGTGGCTTGGCGCGTGCATCGCCGTTCTGGGACTGCCGCTGGTCATCTTCGGGGTGGTCGGCTGGTTCAGTCGCTACGCCAGCGACGATTACTGCACCGCGGGCATCGTCCTCGAGCGTGGACTCGTCGGCGCGCAGCAGTTCTGGTACACGACCTGGTCCGGTCGATTCGCGTTTTTCGGGCTGGTCAGCGCCATCGAGCTTTTCGGTGACTGGACCACGCGAGTGGTGCCCGCGATCGCGCTCCTTGGAAGCGTCGCCGTGCTCGCCTGGGCCCTCGTGCCGCTCACGTCGCGCTGGCGGCACCCAACTCTGGTTTCCGTTGCACTGGCCCAGGTTGTGGTGTTCGGAATGTTCGCCAGTGTTCCGAATCTGGGCCAATCGCTGTACTGGGAAACGGGCGTGCTTACGTACGCCTTACCCATCGCGCTCCTGGTCGCGTTCGCCGGGTGGCTCGCGCGCGTGCTCGTGTGTGGTGTGCGCGTCACGCCTGTCGGGCTTGCTGGCGCGGCCGTGCTCATGTGCATCGCTGGCGGATTCTCCGAGACGAATCTGGCGGTCCAAGCGGCGGCGCTCGGGTTGACGCTGGTCGGGGTCATCGCAACGGGCCGGCGCGATGCAGGCGCGCTCGTTGCGGCGGCGCTGATCGGCACGCTGATGGCGGGCGTGATCCTGGCGGTTGCGCCAGGCAACGCCGAACGCGTGACGCGCTCGGAGTACCCGGGTGCGCAGGTCGGCAACATCCTGCTCGCGGCCAGAGCCTCTATGAGTCTCCTCGGCCTGTTCGTCCGTCGCTTCGAAGGCGAGTTCCGGCCTGTTTTTGTTGCCACGGGGCTGCTGCCGTTCGCCCTGGCCCTTGCCGTCTCGCCCAAGGCGTGCCCACTTCGAAATCAGTTGCTGAGAGCTGCCGTCGCGTCGGTGGTGGTTGTCGTCGGCGCCGGCGCACTGGTATGGACGAGCCTCTTTCCTAGCTACTGGGTACTCGGGTTCGACCCGCCCGCGCGGATCGAGATGGTGGCGCAGTTCTTCATCGTTTCTGCCGTTGCCGCGCTCGGTTTCATCGCTGGCCGGGTGGTGGCCGCATCCATCCATTTCAAGCACCTGCCGCTTGTCGCCGGCGTCCTGGCGCTGACCGCACTGCTGAGTCCGCTGAGCGTCGCATTCGTACAGGCACGACAGGTGTCAGACGCCCAGCAGTACGCTGCGATGTGGGATCAGGACGACCAGACCCTGCGTCAGGCGCGCCAGGCGGGCAGCTCGGACGCTGTCGCCGTCCCGGCGCTGCCGCAGTGGTGGGGTTGGGACTGGGTGGGTCCGCGCACCGACGACTTTCCAAACGCCTGCGTGGCGCGCTACTACGGCCTGGCCGCGGTGCGGTCGGTGCCCGTGTCGGCCTCTACGCGCTGAGTCCCGTTAGTGCTTCCGTCGGCCGCGAGAGTTGCGCCATCGCTGCGCGGCGCGATCAGGCGAACGCGCGCAATGCGCAGCCCATCGAGCCGCTCGACGCGAGCGAGCCAGCCAGCACCGATCTCGACTTCGTCGCCTACGCTCGGCTTTCGGCCGAGACGCGAGAAGACCAGCCCGCCTAGCGAATCCACTTCGCTCGCGTCGAAGTGGGTGTTGAGCTGAGCGTTCACGTCCTCCACGAGGGCGAGACCATCGGCGAGGACGGTGCCATCGGCCAGGGTGCGCACTTCGTGTGCCGCCGGCGCGTACTCGTCGCCGACGCTCCCGAGGAGGCGTGTCACCAGATCTTTCAACGTCACGATGCCTGCCGTGCCGCCGAATTCGTCGAGGACGACGGCCATCGGTTGGCGGTTCGCCTTCATCCGCGCGAGTACCTCGATCACCGACGCACCTTGTGGGACGATGACGGGCGGCCGAATCAGGCGGCGCAGGCTCACATCGAGAGCCAGGTTCGGTCGCTGGGTGCGGCGTGCCGTCACGCTCAGCAGGTCCTTGGTGGAAAGGATGCCGACCACGTTGTCGATGGTCTGCTCGTACACGGGGAAGCGACTGTGGCGATAGCGCAAGGCAACCCGAACGGCATCCTGCACGCTCGCTTCGACCGGCACGGCCATGATTTCGGTACGCGGGACCATGACCTCCGCGGCCGTCTGGTCGGGGAACGCGAACGCGCGCTGGATCAGCTCCCGCTCCGGCAGGCTCATCAGACCCGCGCGGGCAGTCTGCTTGACGAGCAACTGAAGCTCCTCGGTGGAGTGCACGGCGTGCTCTTCGCCGTGGTACTCCATGCCGATCATGCGCAAGATCACGTTCGTGAACAGGTACAGCAGGGCGATGAACGGCCTGAAGACCCATGCCAGGGCCGCTATGGGTTGAGCGGCGAACAGGATCACTGACTCGGCCTTCTGGAGCGCCACGATCTTGGGCACCTGCTCGCCCAGGGTGATGTGGAGGAACGTCATCAGTACGATCGCCAGGACTGAGGCGATCGCATGCGCGGTGGTCGATGGCTCGCCGGAGGCGTCAGCGGCCTGGCCGAGCGCGAGCGCGACTGTGTCCAGGCCAGGTTGGATGAGCTGGGCCAGCGTCTGCTCACCGAGCCAGCCGAGCATCAGGCTGGCCACGGTGACGCCGAGCTGCGTGCCCGAGATGAAGCGAGTGGGGTTGGCTTTGGCGCGCTGGACGAGGCGCGCCGCGCGACTGCCCTGAGCAGCAGCCTGGTCGATGCGCGTGGTACGCGACGAGACCAGCGAGAACTCAGCGGCGACGAAGAAGCCGTTGGCTGCGATGAGCAGCACGACAATGAGAAGTCCCGCGATTGGCGACACAGCTAGTGCTTTAAAAACGAAGTATGCGGCAAGACGAGCGGTCGGAGGTGCACGCAGCGCTCTCCGACCTGGAGCGCATCTATCGAACCGTTGTGAGCTCCATTGAACGCAGGCGGCGGATGCGTTCCTGGATGGGTGGGTGAGTGCTGAACAGGCCTGCCAGCGACTGGCCTTTCAGCGGGTTGACGATGAACATGTGCGCCATCGTCGGGTTGACGTTCAGCGGGCGCACGCTCGTCGCCATGTCGAGTTTTTCCAAGGCCCGCGCCAGCGGCTCGGGGTTGCCCCAGATGCGCGCGCCTGTCTCGTCCGCCCCGTACTCGCGCGACCGCGAGATCGCGAGCTGAATGAGCGTCGCTGCGATCGGCGCAACAATGATCAGCAGCAAATCCGCGAATGGATTGCGGTCGCGACTACGCCCACCGAACCCACCGAAGATCAGCGCCCACTGCGCCGCGTGCGCCAGCATCGTGATTGCGCCCGCGACCGTGGCGGCAACGCTGGAGATCAGGATGTCGTGGTTAGTCACGTGCCCCAGCTCGTGCGACAGCACGCCCCCAAGCTCGTCACGCGACAGAATGCCGAGGATTCCCGTGGTAACGGCAACCACGGCGTGGTTCGCGTCGCGACCGGTCGCGAATGCGTTGGGCGAGGGGCTGTCAATGATGGCTACGCGTGGCTTCGGCAAGCGAGCCGATGTTGCAAGTTCGTCGACGAGCCCGTGCAGCTCCGGCGCCTCGTCGTAGCTGACCTCTCGCGCCCCAGCCATGCGCAGCGCGATGTCCGCGGAGAACCAGTAGGCACCGAGGTTCATCACGACGGCGAACAAGAAGAACAGCAGCATGCCGCTGCGGCCGCCCAGCAGGTCGCCGATGACGACGAGCAGGGCCGTGAGGACGGCGAGCAAAGCTGTGGTTTTCAGGGTGTTATGTGAATGCATAGATGTGGTCGAACCCCCACGGGTGGAGATTGTCTCGCACCAGAATTAAGACGACATTAATTGCCGAAAAGTTGCGCCGCGGCGGCAACGGGATCTCTTGCAGTATACCAGACTATCAGCCATACTGACATTTGATGGCTGTGGGAGCGAGGCCTATCGCTGCGCGCCTGCCGAACAGTTTGAGTGAGTCAGTTGGCTTTCTACTCAGCAAGCTGGCGCAGGAGGGCAACGACCTGATCCAGCGGCATCTGGCCGAGCTGGGCATCAAGTCGCGGCACTACGGTGTCCTGGCGGTGCTCGACCACAACGGGCCGTTGAGTCAGCAGGCCGTGGGCG
>JAFAPL010000869.1 GCA_019247135.1 Chloroflexota bacterium
GCGGACGTCCTGGTCGTGCCGTGCGTGCCAGCCACGGCCACGCCAATCGGCAGCGACAACGCCGCGTTCGAGGGGCGCCAGCTCGACATCGGTTCGGTCATGACGCGGTTCACCTATCCGTTCAATCTGAGCGGCTTTCCTTCGCTCGCCGTGCCGGCGGGCTTTGACGTGCAGGGCTTGCCCACAGGCATCCAGATAGCGGGCCCGCCCTGGCGAGAGTCTCTGCTACTGCGCGTAGGCAACGCGTTCCAGCTGGCTACAGACTGGCACGTGCGCCAGCCGCGGTTTTCGGCTAGGGACTGACCGGGCGGTTGCCGCGGCCGCCCTCCGCGTACGAGCGAACTGGCCGAAAACCACCGGTCGGGTGGTCGGGCGTGCGGCAGTTGTGCCAATCATCTAACATGGCCCGCCAATCCTGATCTTTTGTCAGGATCGCCTGGCACGACCGCACCCGGTACAGCTCCGGGTGTTCCGACGCCGGTGGCGCGATGCCGCGGTCGCGCAGCGCCCTGGCCGCCTCGATCAGCCGCCGCCGCGTGCGAATGAGCGCCGCGTCCGCCGTCCCCAGGTGCTCGATCGTGCGGTCCAGGATCGGCCCCATGCTCGTGATCACGGCGTCGTCTTGCAAACGGACGCTGCCGATGCCCGTGAAGTTCTTCTCTTTTTTGACGTCCTGCCGCAGGAGAAAGTCATTGGCCAGGCACGCCTCCGGCCACCAGTTGGCGAAGTACTTTCCCTTCTGCTCGGGCTTCAACGGGCCAACTCCGCCGACCAGCTGTCCCGACTCGTTGAAGGTGACCGGAGGCGGGCGATTGCCACAGCGCGGAAGTGGCTCGCTCGGATGCCACCACAGCCCCATGTGCAGTGTATGCGTGTCGTCGATGGGCAGATAGATCGAGAGTGGCACGGTGCCATCCTCTCCACCGCCCGGGAACATGCCGTAGATCGGGAACAGGAACTGCGTGGTCCGCCAGTAGTACTGGTCGTCACTCTCGATCCGTCGGGCTCCGTAGTTGACTCCATACGGGGTGTCGACGATTTCCAGTCGCGCCCGTCGATCACCGACGTGCAGGCCGAAGCCAGGCGAGAGCTTGGGGTCCAGACGCGAGTGCAGGAAGTACACGTGCGTGGTATCCAGCTCGCCTTCCAGAGCCTGCGCCCAGTTGCACTCGTACATGCCCTTGTGCGAGTGGTAGACCTGGTTTTCGGGCACGCGGCACCATTCCCACTCGGGCAGGCCTGGCGCGGCGTCCTGATTGGCGCCCATGAAGATCCAGGTCATGCCACCCCAATCAGCGGCCCGATAGGCGTTCGCGCGCACCTTGGTGCGGAAATCGGACTCGGCGGGCTCGTTGGGCATGTCGATGCACTGGCCGGAGGCGTCGAACTTCCAACCGTGATACACGCATCGGAGGCCGCACTCTTCGTTGCGTCCGAAGAACAGCGACGCGCCGCGGTGTGGACAATTCTCAGCCACGAACCCGGGCGCTCCATTCGAGTCGCGCCACGCGACCAGGTCCTCGCCGAGTACGCGCACGCGCAGCGGCGGGCCGTCCGGCTCGACCTCCCACGTGTACAGCACCGGCAGCCAGTACTGGCGCATCAACTCACCCATGGGCGTGCCTGCCCCGACGCGAGTCAAAAGGTCCGTGTTTTCCTTCGACAGCATGCGTCCCCCGTACGCGACAACTCGCCTCACCATACTACGCCCGGAACAATCGGGATCTTGAAGGGTTTCTCGCCCTTCCCGCTGGGAAGCGGCAGCGCGTGGCAATCGCCAGGGCACTGCTCAAGGAAAGCCCCTTCAACCCCAGCGGAGCGCCCACTTTCGGCCGTAGGCTACATAGTGATGCGCTTCCTCGCCGCGGCGCTGCTCAGCCTGCTCATCGTCGCCGCGCCCGTCCACGCACAAACCCAGACTCCGTATGGCACGCTGCGCGATCCAGCCTTTACCGCACTGCCCGGCGCGCGCGCCGATTTCGGCACCTACTCCGGTGGCGCCTACCGCATCGAGGTGCCCGACGACTGGAACGGTGGTCTCGTGCTCTATGCGCACGGATACCGCGGCGAGGGCCCCGACATCTTCGTCAGCGACTCTCCCATCCGCGAGCACCTGATCTCGAACGGGTACGCATGGGCCGCGTCCAGCTACCGCGGCAACAGCTATCGGCCCGACTGGGGCGTCGACGACACGCTCGCCCTGCGCGACCTGTTCGTCCAGCGCTACGGCAACCCGAGCTGGACGATCCTGCACGGACAGTCCATGGGCGGGCACATCCTCGTCGCGTCCCTGGAGCAGCACCCTGGGGAGTATCAGGCGGGTCTTGCCGAATGCGGCGTCCTGACGGGCATCGGCGAGTTCGATTACCTGGCCTCTTACACGGCCCTGGCCGATTTCGTTTCTGGCGTGCATCTGCTGGACGCACCGACGCCGGCCGATTTCATGCGCCTGGTTCAAGAGCAGTGGCTGCCGGCGATGGGCATGCCCGGCGCGTATACGCATCGAGGCGAGCAATTCGATAGCGCAGTCAAGTACCTGACGGGTGGCGATCTGCCGTTCCGCGAGCAGGGCCTGGCGCAGTTCTATACGCGCGACCTGGGAGACTTTCCCAACCCGAGCGTCGCGCCGATGAGTGCTCCGGCGGTGCGCGCGTTGAACACGCGGGACGTCATGTTTCAGATCGACGCCGGGCTGGGCCTGTCAGCTTCGGAGCTGAATGCCGGAGTGCGGCGCCTCGATCCCGCACCGGGCGCTCGCGCCGGAGTTTTTGGGGACTTCACCGGCGCGATCGACGTCCCGGTGTTGAGCATCCACGATACGGGCGACGGGTTCGTGCCTTTCGCGCACGAGCAGGCGTACCGAGAGAAGACCATTACCGCTGGTACGTCGGATCTGTTCGTGCAGCGCGCGATTCGCCGGGCGGGGCACTGCAACTTCACCGACGAGGAGCGCAATCGCGCGTTCGACGATCTCGTGGCCTGGATGGACTGTGGCACGCGCCCAGCCGGCGAGGACGTCCTCACGCCCGACACCGCGCACCTGGGCCTGGCGTGGACAACCCCCCTCGAGCCCGACGACCCGCTCGCACGTTAATACGCACTGCGGAAGCTTGCGTAGCGGGGGTCAACCCTCACCCCCTTCGCCCCCTCTCCCTGGCCAGGGAGAGGGGGTTGGGGGGAGTGGGTCGAAACGTCCGGACGGGCCTGCTGCGACTATTGCCGCTCAGTTCGGCAGGAACGCGTTGGTAACGGCTTTGGACATGTCGGTCTCGCTATCGATCAGGCCCGCATCTTTCAGCACGCCCTGCGTCTGATCCCAGAGTTTCGGATCGGACTCCCCGAGCTTTCCTGACGTCTTCCAGTAATCGTTCACCACCTTCATCAGGATGTCGTGC
>JAFAPL010000223.1 GCA_019247135.1 Chloroflexota bacterium
GTGGTCGACCTGCTCAATGGCCAGGCGTACACACCAAACGCCAGTGGTCCGCAGCCAGTCCCCGACGCGGAGCGCGGCTCTTTCGACCAGTTGCGCGAAATGCTGGTCGAGAGTGCTTGCGAGCTCGACGACGACCTCATCAACAAGTACCTGGAAGGCGAGGAGATCACGACCGAGGAGCTCACCAGAGCCATCCGCGCGGGCGTCCGCGAGCGCAAGCTCTTTCCAGTCGTGACTGCTGCTGGCGCGCGTTCGGTCGGCCTCGAACCGCTCCTGGAGTGCATCATTGCTCTCCTGCCGTCGCCCACGGAGATCGATGTCCAGGTTGCGGGCGCGTCGAGCGTGCCGCCTGGCCAAAAGCCGGCTGCATTGATCTTCAAGACTGTGTCTGATGCCAACATCGGCCGCCTCAGCTATGTGCGTGTGTACTCGGGGACCTTATCGGCTGACAGCCACGTCTGGAACGCGCAGAAATCGAAGGACGAGCGCGTTGGACAGGTCTTTGTCGTCCGCGGGAAGTCGCAGGAGCCCACGCCGCGGCTGGTGACTGGCGACATCGGCGTCATCCCCAAGCTCGCCGAGTCGGTGACTGGCGACACGCTGACGTCCAAAGACGCCGGTATCCAGCTAGCCGGTGTCGAGTACCCGGCGGCCGCATATTTCGCGTCCGTGCATCCCAAGACGCGTAACGACGTCGACAAGCTGAGCGCGTCGATGGCGCGGCTCCTCGAAGAGGACCCGAGTCTGCAGATGCACCGGGAGACATCTACGAACGAGGTGATTCTGTCGGGTCTCGGTGATTCTCACCTGGAGGTCGCCACCCAGCGGTTGCAAAGAAAATTCGGCGTGAACGTCACGCTGGACGTGCCGAAGGTCGCCTACCGCGAGACGATCACGTCGAAGGCAGCAGCCGAGGGGCGGCACGTACGCCAGTCTGGTGGTCACGGGCAGTACGGCGTCGTGAATCTCGAGATCGAGCCGCTGCCGCGTGGCGAGGGGTTTGAGTTCGCCGACAAGATCGTCGGCGGCGTCGTGCCGCGGCAGTTCATCCCGGCCGTGGAAAAGGGCATTCGGGAGACTCTGGAACAGGGCGTGATCGCGGGCTATCCGGTGGTCGATGTGCGCGCTGCGCTCGTCTTCGGCAAGTACCACCCGGTGGACTCGAGTGAGGCGGCGTTCAAGACGGCGGGGGCGCTCGGCTTCAAGGCGGCGTTCGCACAGGCCACGCCCGTGCTGCTGGAGCCGGTCATGCACGTCGAGGTGACGGTGCCCAGCGAGTTCGCCGGAGACATCATGGGTGATCTGAATACGCGGCGAGCGCACATTCAGGGAATGACGCCGGATGGCCCAAACACTGTGATCGAGGCGACCGTGCCGCAGTCGGAGATGCTGCGCTACGCCACGGACCTGCGCTCGATGACGCAGGGCCGAGGGACGTACAACATGCGCCTCTCGCACTACGATCCGGTGCCCTCGCACCTGCAGCAACGCATCGTAGACGAACGCAAGAAGGAGCTCGCCGAAGCATAGTTCGATATATGTGGGAGTCCGCTCATGAGCGGACTCCTCACGGCGGCTCATGCGCCGTCTAGTCGAGGCGGCGCGTGAACTCTAGTGTTGCTTCGCCTGGCTGCGTCCCCTGGGCGTCAATGAGCTGAATTCGGCCCTCGCCGAGGACTTGAGCGCGGCAAACGACGATGTGGCCGTGCTGATGGACCTGAGTTTCGTAGGTCAGGCCCGGGCGTGGCAGTGCGCGAAGTGCGTCTGCGCACAGTACCGAATCTGAAGAGAGCGCGCCAGGGACGCTGTAGTTGCGGCCAAGCAGGTCCGCTGCGCCGCGGACGGCGCCGGCGCCCAGGAGGGTGCGGATCGCCGTACTCGAGACCACCTGGTCTTCGAGACGGTACGGCGGCACCATATGCAGGCCCCAGCCCAGGTGAGTGCCGATCTCGGCCAATACGCCGATGGTGCCGCGGCGGCCGCGGCCCATGGCGAAGTCCGCACCCACCCACAACTCGCCGATCGGCTGCCGCTCGATGACGAGACGAATGAAGTCTTCGGGCTCCAGACGGGAAAGCTCACTGGTAAATGGGCACACCCAGACCTCGTCAATGCCACAGTCGCACATCAGCTCGCAGCGCTCGCTACTCGTAGACAACTGCGTCAGCTTGCGCTCGGGGAACAGCACCTGCTCGGGATGCGGATCGAACGTCACGGCGAAGCTTCTCAGCGACAGAGCACGAGCTCGATCTACCACCTGATGCAAAAGCATCTGGTGGCCCAGATGCACACCGTCGAAGTTGCCGACGGTCACGATGGCCGGCTTCACAGGAGCACTCGACTCCGAAGAAGGGTGCCGTCCGAACTGCCCAGGCATACGAGCGTACGTCGTGGATCGTAAACCCACACGGCGTCGACGGCAGCGACTCCAGATGGCACGGCAGCGCCATTGCGCAGGCGTTCGGCATGCTCGACCGTGACCCCGACCTCGGGCGCCCGCGGCAGCACGGCGCTAGCGGGCTGCAAGGTTGACGTGACGCCACGCGCTTCGACTTCGTCAACACTCAGCGCGTCATCCAGCGCGAACGGCCCCACGGACAGGCGCACAAGCCGCGTGAGATGGCCGACCGTGCCAAGTGCAGTCGCGAGATCCCGCGCCAGCGCGCGGATGTAGGTGCCGCTTCCGCACGTTACGTCGAGCTGCAACATCGCGGGCTCGAGCAGGGTCGCGCGCACGTCATGAATCATCACTCGCCGCGGCGTGAGCGCAACCTCTTCTCCGCGTCGCGCGGCCGCATACGCGCGTTGTCCGTTCACCTTGATCGCCGAATACTGAGGTGGGACCTGAAGGATTTCGCCGCGGAACGCGTGCAGCGCAGCGTCAACGTCCAGCGGAGTCAGCCGAGGCACTGGCATCGACGCGGTTACTTCGCCTTCCACGTCGTCCGTCGACGTTGCAGAGCCCAGCGACACAATCGCGTGATAGCTCTTGCGGTCAGACTGCACCAGATCAACGAGGCGAGTCGCGCGCCCGAGCAAAACCGGCAGCACACCCGTCGCAAGCGGGTCCAGGGTGCCGGCGTGCCCGACACGCTTCTGGCCTGCCAGGCGGCGGATTTTCGCGACCACGTCGTGTGAAGTCCAGCCAGCCGGTTTGTTCAGGTTGAGCACGCCGACCAGGTCGACGGCCGTGCTACTGGTCAGACGCGTGCTCCGCCTCGGACGTGACTTGCTCGTGCGCAGCACGCTCCTGCTCGATGCTGCGCATCAGTCGCATGATGCGATCTCCACGCTCGAGCGACTGGTCGAGGATGAACTCGAGATGCGGCGTGTGGCGCAGGTCGAGTCGCTCTTTGAGGTTGTGGTGCAGGAAGCCAGCGGCACGTTTCAGGTGTGTCCGCGCGGCTTCGACCTCCTGCTCATCGCCGTAGACGCTGAAGTACACCTTCGCGGAGCGAAGGTCGGGCGACGTCTCGACTTCGGTGATGGAGATCAGCGCTGTCGAGAGCGTCGCGTCTTTGACTTCCCGCCTCAGGAGATCGGCTATCTCCTGGCGTAACAGGTGATTGATGCGTTCGATTCGACGGGATGGCATGGTTTCATACTCGTTCGCTCGAATACATCTCGAACACGTCGCCTTCCTCGACCTCGTCGAAGCCGTCGAGCAGGATGCCGCATTCGAAGCCGGCGCGGACCTCGTTCACGTCGTCCTTCTCGCGGCGCAATGAGGCGATTGCCCCTTGCCATACTTCGGCGCCACTACGCATCACGCGCACACGGTCGCGTCGATGGATGACACCATCAGTTACGCCGCAACCCGCGATCGTTCGTCGGCCGGCTTTGAAGAGTCGCCGCACTTCCGCATGGCCATGCACGACCTCCTCGAACCGCGGCTCGAGCATGCCCGTCAGGATGTTCTGGACGTCCTCGATGAGCGTGTAGATCACGTTGTACTCGCGGATAGTTACGCCGTTCAGCTCAGCGGCGCGGCGAGCATCTTCCTCGACGCGGACGTTGAACGCGATGATCATCGCTTTCGAGGCCACGGCCAGGTTGATGTTCGTAATGTTCACGTTGCCCAGGCCGGCGTTGATGACCTTGGCTCGGGTTTCCGTCTGATCGCCGAGCTTCTCGAGCGAGCTGACGATTGGCTCGATGCTGCCCTGGACGTCGGCTTTGACGATCAGGTTCAGCTCCTTGACCGCACCCGATCGGATCCGCGCGAACACAGCCTCGAGCGAAAGCTCGCCCTGGCCATCTTGCTGACCGGCGCGCTGCTGCGCCTCGACCATCCCCCGACCCACACGCTCATCGGCAACGACCTGGAAGGTATCGCCAGCCGCGGGCACGCCACCGAGTCCGAGCACCTCCACCGGAAACGAGGGCGGTGCCGCCTTGACCCGGTGTCCACGATCGTCGAACAGCGCCTTGACGCGCCCCAGCACGCTACCTGCGAGGACGAGGTCGCCCACGTGCAGCGTGCCGCGCTGCACTAGCAGCGTCGCGACGGCGCCGCGGCTCTTGTCCATTTTCGCCTCGACGACGGCGCCCTGGGCGGATCGGTTCGGATTTGCCTTCGGGTCGACCTCTGCCTCAGAAACCAGAATGATCGTTTCCAGCAAGGTATCCAGACCGTCACCCGTGCGTGCGGAGACGGGGATTGCCTCAATGTTGCCGCCGTATTCGGTGACCACCACGCCCAGATCGGCCAGCTCTTGCTTGACCCGGTCGGGGTTGGCGGACCCGAGATCGACCTTGTTGATCGCGATGATGATCGGCACGCTGGCCGCACGCGCGTGATCGATGGCTTCGCGCGTCTGGGGCATCACACCGTCATCGGCCGCCACGACGATGATCGCGATATCGGTGATCTGGGCGCCCCGCGCGCGCATCGCCGTAAACGCCTCGTGGCCGGGCGTGTCCAGGAAAGTGATCGTGCTGCCGTTGACGTCTACCTGGTAGGCGCCAATGTGCTGCGTAATGCCGCCAGCCTCGCCAGTTGCCACGCGCGTGTGGCGGATCGCGTCGAGCAAGCTCGTCTTGCCGTGGTCGACGTGGCCCATGATGGT
>JAFAPL010000229.1 GCA_019247135.1 Chloroflexota bacterium
GCATCTTCGACGAACTGACGGTGGTCGTAGCACTCAACCCGAACAAGGCAGGTGCGTTGTTTACACCCGAGGAGCGGGTGCAGATGCTCGACGCGTCGATCGGCGAGCAGATGCGGGGGCGTGTTCGCGTCACCGCGTACGCCGGGCTGATCGCTCCCTACGCCGAGACTCTGGGCGCCTGCGCACTGGTGCGCGGCATGCGACCGTATGCGGACGCCGACGCCGAGATCGCCCTGGCTCTGGGCAACCAGGCGCTCGTGCCGAAGCTGCCGACGGTCCTGCTCGTGGCGTCACGTGAGAACGTGTACCTCTCGAGCACATTCGTACGTGATTGGGCCCGGATGGGCGGCTTGATCATGCCAGGGTCGGTGCCGCCGCCTGTCGAGCAGGCGCTACGCGCGCGCTTCGTTGCGCCCGGCGAGCCAGCCGCCGAGGCCGGCGGCGATAAACGGGCGGCGCTGACGACTGAGCCGTAGTCTTCGACCGAGACGATGGCGCGCCAGGTTGGCAACGCTCTTGTTGCGGTTGGGCTGTTATCGATTGGGATAAGCGCCTTGTGGCAGCTCGGCACCTTTCCCGGCAGCCGGGTCAGCCTGCCTGAGCCGGTCGCGCTCGAACGCCCCCGCATACCCACGGCCACCTCGGCGCCGGTGCTCACGGTGCAGCCGACGGCCGTACCGACAGCAACTCCCGTCATCGTGCCGTTGCCGGTAGCGTGGATCGCACCCGACGCCGGCGACCGTGCCCGCGATGCGAATCTGCTCCCGCCCGGGTACGCCGTACGGCTCGCCATCCCGTCCATCAAGGTCGATACCCCAGTGAAGCAGGGTGGGATCGTCTACGACGCCGATGGCAGCCCCGTCTGGCAGACACTCCCATTCGTCGCGGTGCATTACGGCGACCTGACTGCGCTCGTGGGCGCCCGTGGCAACGCCGTCATCGCCGGCCACGTGGTGACCCTCAGCGAGGGCAACGTCTTCCGCTTCCTGTACCAGCTCGATTTCGGCGATCAAATACAGGTGTGGGATCAAGCCGACCGCGAGCACGACTTTCACGTCATCGACGTCAAGCTAGTAGCACCCGATGACACTTCGGTCATGCAACCGACGCCCGATCCGACCCTCACGTTGATCACCTGTGGTGGCACTTTCGACCCTGTAAAGCGGGAGTTCTCTGATCGATTGATCGTTGTTGCCAAGCCGGACTGAAGCAACCTGGCGCGGCAGTTACAATCGGTAACAGTCGCTCGCCTGGCACGACGCATGCGTCTGGCCGGCAGCAGCATCTTTACGCCCCGGAGGTTCGAAGCCCGCGGTGGCCACACAAGCAGACCCTCGTGAGCAGCCGCAACTGGGCGCTCCAGGACCGACTCGCCGCAATGGCTCGGCCGCCGCGCTCGACCCTGCGCATGGCGGACCTCTCAATGAGGCGACCTTTCCAGAGCTGCTTGGACGCATCATCAACGATGTTTCGGACATCGCTGACCAGCAGATCGAGCTCGCCAAACAGGAGATCAACGAAACCAAAGACGAGGCGATCGGCGCAGTCAAGCGCATCCTCATCGGCGCCGGTATCGCGGCGGCGGCGGCTTTGCTGCTGGTTATCTGGGCCTGGACGGCCTTTATCTGGTTCTTCAACTGGCTCGGTGCGTTCATCACGATCGGGCCTGTCACGCTGGCATGGATTGGCTGGCTGCTCGGCCTGATCGTGCCGGCAATCGCCGCCTTCATCGCGTATCGAGCCTTCATTCGGTCGGGCATTAGCCGAGCGACGCATCTCTGGCCACCTCTGGACCGCACGCGCGCAACCCTGAAGGAGGATCTTGAATGGCTGCAACACCAGCGGACACGCAGCGTGAGATAGCCCGGCTGCGCGGCGACGCCGACGCAGCGCTCGACGAGATCCAACGCCGGCTGCGGGGCGGCCTGCGCAGCGTCGCGGGCGCGGAAGCCCGAATTACCAGCAGTCGAACGCGCGAGGACCTGGTCAATCGCGCGCGCGAGAACCCGCCGGTGCTGGCTGTCGCAGGCGTTGTGGCCACGGGCGCGATCGCGTATGGCGCGTACGCCGTCGTCTCTGGTTTGCGGGAACGTAATCGGCCGCAGAATCGACTGCGCCGGCAGGCCGTCGGAGTGCGTGGACGTGTGAGCGAACGCGTCGAGAACACGCGAAAGCAACTCGAGCAAATGCGCGAACGCGGAATCCTGGTGAAGCTCGATAAAGCCGACAGCGGCTACATGCGGCTGACCGACGCTCGACTGGAGCTGCCAAACAAAAAAAGGGGTGCTTCGACGGTGATCAAGAAGCTCGTGTGGGCAGGGCTGTTGTCGGTGTTCATGGCGCTCGGCAGCGTGGTTGCGCGCCGCGCTGCCGATACCGTGTGGAAGTCCATGGTGCGCGAGGACCCGCCGACCGAAAAGAGCAAGGCCTCCTGAGCCTTTCGGAACCATGGCGGGCTGGCGCGTCACGAGCGAGTGAATAACTGCAGAGTTGAAATAACTGGCCAGCCACAGCGACAGCTAGCGATTTCTCGTGCGAGCGCAAGCCGCCGCAGGCGTACGTCCGAAGGGTCTCGCAGTGCTCGCGGGTGATGAGATCCGCGCGCTGCGCATCGTTCAGAGCTCCCCGGACCATGACTTAGCGGTTCAGCCGAACGGCATCGATCTTTCGATCGACGCGGTCTGGCGGTTCGCCGCGGCTGGGCGGCTTGGGCGCACGAACGACGAGCGAGTGCTGCCGGCGCGCGACGAACTTGCATTCGACGCCGCCGGCTGGCTCGACTTACCGGCCGCCACGTACGGCGTGCGCTATGGCGAGCTTGTGTCCCTGCCGAACGATTGTGGCGGGCTGTGCTTTCCTCGTTCGAGCTTGCTGCG
>JAFAPL010000239.1 GCA_019247135.1 Chloroflexota bacterium
AGCGCCAGCGCCACGAAGTGCGGATCGGTCATGAAGGTGTACCCGAGCGACAGCGACAACGGGTGGAACAGGTACGCCGCCATGCCCAGCGTGCTCCACGCGCGCGACACCCGCAGCTCGCGCATCAGGCCGTACGCAGCCAGTCCACCCACGCCGACCATGACCAGAGTCGAGATGCGTAGCACGCCGAAGCTGAGGCCAAGGACCGAGGCAAACAGTGCGCCCCACAACGTTTGGAACACGAGCGCCGCCGAGGACATCTGGTGGACCTCGAGGCGATGCTGCACGAGCAGCGTCTCGACGGACCGGTAGTAGACCCAGTCGTCGGTAACGGCGACATTCGAAAGCGTCGGAATCACGAAGGCGGACGCGGTATACGCTGCGAGCACGACCAGCGGACCGAGCCACTCGGCCCGCGGTGAGGCGCCGACCCGTGCTTGCGCAGGTCCGACGGTACGTTCGAGCGTCGTCGTCATTTCGATTGTTTGACGAGCAGGGCGCCGAAGGCCGCGGCCGCGATGGCCAGGCCGCCGAGGGCCAGAAAACGCGGATTGCGCTCACCCGCGGCGATTGCGAGCGCAACCGCGACCCCGTCCCCCGCATCGCAGGCGACACGAGTCATGAGCCACTGGCGCAGCGCGCGCTCGTCGTTTGACGTCGCTGCGTTGAGCAAGCCAACGCCTGTCACCACGTCGCGCACGCCGACCGAGCGAATTGCCGTCGCGACCGAAGGCTCCGAGCCGGCGGCAATGCCGAACAGACGAGCAAATGCACCAGGCGCCACCGCGGGGACCACTCCGAACACGGTCGCGCCGCCGCCAAGAAGTGCCGCCGCGAACCGCACGAACACAGAGTACCCGTCGCCCGCACCCTCGGTCTGCCTACAATCGGCACGCACCGGACCGGTGCGGGGGTGGTGAGCCACATGTCCTTGGACCCAGAAACGGTCGCCGTGTTCGAAGGGCTACGGTCTGGAAAACTGACGCGGCGTCAATTCGCACGGCGACTCGCAACACTCGGTTTCGCGAGCGGCACAATCGGCCTCTTTTTGGCAGCCTGCGGCGCACCCGCGCCGTCGGCAAACAACGCCCAGCCCGCGGCTGGGGCAACCGCCGCGCCGGCACCCACGGACGCCTTCCGAGGTCCGGTCGCCCAACCCGCTGCCGTGGCGGATACTGGTCTGCTCGCGTCGGCCGATCCGAACCCGAAACGCGGCGGCACCCTGCGTGTGGCGTTCGGCGTAACGACGTCAAACTACGACCTCCAGCAAGGCGCCAACAACAACGTGCTGACTCAGATTTACAGCAACCTTGTGCGCCTGAATCCGGTGGACGGACTCAAGACGATCGTGCCCGACGTGGCCCAGCGCTATGAAGTCGCGCCTGACGGGCTGTCGTACACGTTCACCCTGCGCGACGGCGTCAAATTCCACGACGGCACGCCGCTTACAGCCGACGACGTGGTTGCCACCTATAACCGCATGATCTTCCCACCGCAGGGCGTGGTCAGCCTGTTGAAAGACCGATACGCGGCGGTCGGAAAAATCGAAGCCGTGGATCCGCGGACGGTCAAGTTCACGATGAACGAGCCGTCGGCCATTTTCCTGCTGCTGCTCACGGACACGACGCAAGGGATTTATTCGAAACAGACGCTCGAGGCGAACAACAACGATCTCCGCAAAGTGCTGCTGGCGCCAGGTACCGGTCCGTTCATCTTCAAGGACTACAAAGACGGCGAGAAGTGGACCCTGGCGCGCAATCCGAACTACTGGAATCCGCAGCTGCCGTACGTGGATACACTGGAGCTGATCCACGTCGCGGCATGGTCCGATCGCGGAACGGCCGTGCTGACCAATCAAGCCGATCTCTCATGGAACGTTTCGAAAGAGACGTGGGATGAAGGCGCCAAACGGACGGACTCCATCAGTACCAACCGTGTCACCACGTTCGGCGCGTACCAGGTGATCATCAACACGCGACAGAAGCCGTTCGACGATCCGCGCGTGCGCCGCGCCGTCCATCTGGCGCTGAATCGTCAAGGCTTGATCGAAGCGTTCAAGACACAAGAACAGATCGACCTGTCGCGCTGGGTACCGCATGGTGGCGAGTACGCCACTCCGCGCGACACGATTGCCACGCTGCCCGGGTATCGGCCGGACAAGACACAGGACATTGCCGACGCGCGCAAGCTCCTGGCGGACGCGGGATACCCCAACGGTGTCCCCGGTGTGGAGTTGCTGTCGGCCTCCGTTCCGCCGCACGCGGAGATCATGGCGCCCGCCATCCAGGACCAGCTCAAGAATAGTCTGGGTATGGACGTCAATATTCGAGTTGCCGAGCGATCACTCCTGGTGGAGGACGAGAAGGCCGGGCGCTTCATGCTCGTGCTGGACACACCGGGTGGCCCGATTTCGGATTTTTCGCCGCTCGCCAACACGTACTTCAAGACGGGTGGCTCGCAGAATTATGGTGGCTACAGCAACGCGAAGTTCGACGCGTTGCTCCGGCAGTCCGATCAAGAGCTGGATAGCGGAAAGCGTCGCGGGATGCTGGATCAGATGCAGGACATGCTGGATCAGGATCCGCCCTGGTTGTTCATCGGCTTCACCGATCACCTGCTCATGTGGCGTTCTAACGTAAAGGGGCTCGCGCTCGACAAGCGCGTCCAGAGCGAATGGGGGCGAGTCGAAATCGCGTGGCTCGACAGCTGACGCTCGCCGCGGCGCGGAGGAGTGCCGCTACTTGGGGGTCAACCGTCACCCCCTTCGCCCCCTATCTCTCCGAGGGTCCAAGGGGGCATGGCCTGCACCCCGCGAAGCAAAGCGGAGCGTGGGCCCTTGGAAATCCCTCCGAAAAAACTCCCCCTCTCCCTGGAGGGAGAGGGGGTCGGGGGGAGTGGGTCGAAACTCCGGAGGGAATTGCGCCGGGTTGTACTGACGACTGATGCAACGCTATCTGGCGCGGCGTCTGTTGACGGCCATCCCAACGCTGTTTGGGATCACCATCTTGATCTTCGTCGCCATGCGCATCCTGCCAGGCGACCCGCTCGCCCAGATCGCGAGCGAAGGTCAGGGTCAGTACCGCTTGAGCGATGAGGAGCTCGCCGCCGCGCGCGCCAGCCTCGGGCTCGACCGCCCCCTGTACGAGCAATACTTCAACTGGCTGGCGGACGTCGCGCGCGGCAACCTGGGCCACTCCTTCTGGAACACCGAGCCAATCAGCGACACCGTGATCCGCCGCGGTGCGATCTCGCTCGAGATCGCCCTCGCCGCGCTCGCACTGTCGTGGCTGTTCGGAGTGCCCGCCGGCATTTTGAGCGCCACGCACCGAAACAGGTGGTCCGACTACGTCGTCCGTCTGGGCATGACGCTGTTCCTCGCGATCCCGAGCTTCTGGATCGGACTGGCCATCGTGCTGTTTCTGGTGCTGAACTTCACGTGGCGGCCGCCGCTGGTCATCACCGAGCTGTGGCAGGATCCGGCCCAGAATCTCCAGATGATCGTCGGACCGGCGATTGCGCTGGGACTCGGCCTCGCCGCCGGACTGGCGCGCATGACGCGCTCCTCAGTCCTGGAGGGCTTGCACGACGACTACGTGCGCACGGCGCGCTCGAAAGGGTTGCGCGAGCGGGTTGTCCTCAGTCGACACGTGTTGCGCAATGCGCTGCTGCCGGTGGTGACGACGTCCGGTGCGGCCATTGGCGCGCTCATCGGTGGAGCAGTCGCGACTGAGACCGCATTCGGTGTCCCCGGCCTGGGCACCTACCTGGTCCAGGCGCAGAACACGCGCGACTGGATGGTGATACAGAACCTGGTGCTGATCTACGGCACGATCGCGGTCGTCATCAACGTGCTGGTGGACCTGAGCTACGCGTGGATCGATCCGCGGATTCGATACTCGTGAGTACGCTCACCGTCGCGCGCGGAGATGTCGCGCCCCTTCAAACGGTACGCTCGGGCGGCCCGAATCCACTGCTGCGCTTCGTGCACATGTCCCCTGCCGGGGCAGTCGCGGCGGTCCTGCTGATCGTGGCCGTTCTGCTGGCCGTCTTCGCCGCGCAGGTCGCGCCCTTCGATCCGTTTCGCAACGACTACTCCGCGGCGCGCCAGGCCCCGTCGTCACTCCACTGGCTCGGTACTGACAGCCTCGGCCGTGATGTCCTGACGCGGATCATTTTCGGACTCCGCATCAGCCTGCTGGTGAGTTTCGCATCCATCGTGCTCGGCGTCTCACTCGGAGTCATCTGGGGTGTGACGAGCGGATATCTGGCCGGCCGATACGACCTTCTGAGTCAACGCCTCGTCGAAGTCCTATCGTCGTTCCCGACGCTGATCCTGGCCATGCTGCTCTCGGTTGGACTTGGCCCAGGCCTGGGGACGGTCATCATCGCCGTCGGAGTCACCCAGATTCCACTCGCGACACGCGTGACACGCTCGGTCGTGCTCGCGGTCAAACAAGCTCAGTTCGTCGAGGCCGCGCGCTGTCTCGGCGCATCATCCGCGCGAATCATGCTCCGCCAGGTTGCGCCCCAGTGCGTCGCTCCGATCGCCGTCATCGCAACCTTGAATCTTGGTTCCGCCATTTTCACCGAGGCAGCCTTGAGCTTTCTCGGAGTGGGCGTGCCACCACCGACGCCCAGTCTGGGCAATATGCTGGGCGGAGTGCTTGCTCAGTCGTTCCAGCCTCCATGGTGGCTGGTGATGTTCCCCGGCGCAGCGATTGCGCTCATCGTGCTCGCCGCGAACCTGCTCGGCGACGGCTTGCGCGACTTTCTCGATCCCAAGCTCATTGCAAGGATGGACTGACTTTCTTGCGCACCAACACGCTCAAGCAGAAGCTTCTCAATGGCCAACCCGTCTCCGTGATCGCGCCATTTGCATCGTCGGCCGGATTCGTGGAATTGCTCGGCTATCTCGGATTCGACGGTGTTTTCATCGACTGTGAACATGGTCCCGCCGGCTGGGAGGACGTCGAGCAGATGGCTCGCGCCGCCGATGTAGCCGGTTACACGTCGATCATGCGCGTCGATAGAAATGATGCGTCCACCATTACGCGTGCGCTCGATCGCGGTGTGGGTGGCATTCAGATTCCGCACGTCAACACCGCCGAGGAAGCCCGCGCTGCCGTGCGGTACGCGAAATTCGCTCCAGTCGGCGAACGCGGCTGGAGTGGATGGCGCAGCGCGTTCGGCGTGCCCCCAACCGAGTTCGCGGCGCACGCGAACGCGGAAACCGTCCTGGCGATCATGCTGGAGGAGACCACGGCCCTCGACAATCTGGACGCGCTCTTGCAGGTGGAGCACGTGGACGTGTTTTTCGTCGCGCCGGGCGACCTGGCGCAGTCTATGGGACATACGGGCCAGATGGACCATCCGGCCGTTCAGTCGGCCATGGATGATGCCTTGCGGCGGATCAAGCAAGCTGGTCGGATCGCGGGGACGCTGACCACGCCCTCGCTGCTTGACCACCATCTCGACCTGGGCGTGCAGTTCCTGTACGTGAACCTCGCGGCGATCCTGAATCCGGCTGCGACGGAGTTCCTCGGGCGCATTCGGCCGCGCGCGCGGTAGTGCTGCGCACGCTGATCGCCGCGGTCTGCACGTTCCTCAACGTTCCAGCGCTGATGACGGTTGCCCCGGTCGTCGCCCAGTCGACGTCGGGGCGGGCTGGCGACGGTGGATTGATCACGGCCGTGTTCTCGGGTGCGACGGTGTTAGCCGAGTTGTCGATGCCCAGTCTCATGGGCCGGATTCGGCCCGGCCGGTTGTTCGCCATCGCCTTGGCGCTGATCGGGGGTGGCTCGCTCGCCCACCTGCTCAGCGGCACTTCGTCACCCTGGATGATGCTACTGGCCGCGGTGCGCGGACTCGGATTCGGGACCGCCGTGGTCACCGGCGCCGTTCTCGTCACCGAGCTCGCGCCGAGCGGCGCGCGGGGCCGCGCCATCGGCAACCTCGGCCTTGCAATCGGGGGCGCGAGCATGGTTTCACCGAGCCTGGGGCTACTCCTGCTGAGCAGCTTCGGACCGAACGTCGTGTTCGCTCTGACCGGGACGATCGCGTTGGTCGGGATCTTCGCGGTCGATTCCGTGGACCGTGGCCTTCCGCGTCCAGTGACTCGTCCCATACAGGTCACCGAAGGTCTGCGCGAGCCCGGTCTGGCGATCCCCGTGGCGGCGCTCGCGCTGCTGACCGTCACGTACGGCGGCCTCGTCTCGTATGGTGCGCTGGTGCTCGACCCAGTCGGGTGGGGCTCGGCGGCAAGCTTCTTTTTCCTCTATGGCGCTGGCCGGGCCGTAAGTCGTTGGCTCGCCGGCAGAGGCGCCGACCGCCTTGGCGCCCGACGAGTGATCCTGCCTGGTATGGGCCTGGCGCTCGTCGGCCTTTTGCTGCTGACGCTCACGGCGGCCCGCGAGCCTCTGCTCGTCGCGTTGGCCGGCTTGCTGTATGGCGGAGGCGCCGGCATGGCTCAGAGCGCCGCGTTCGTGGGCATGCTGGGCCGCGCCAAACAAACTCAGGTGCCGCTCGTCAGCACGTTGTGGAACCTGGCCTACGACGGCGGTGTGAGCATCGGCGGGGCCGCGCTCGGCGTGCTGGCCGCCACGAGCGGCGAAACGGCCGTGTTGTGGAGTCTCACACCCGTGGCGGCCGTGGCATTCCTGCTCTTCCTGCTTTTCTGAGCCCGATCACTCAGCGCTGTTGTTTGTTTTTCGTTTAAAGACGCGATGCCCGCGTCAGAGCGTCAGCCACGCGATTCAGTAGCTGCAACAACCGCGCTCGCTCCGTTGAGTCGAGCGCGTCCGAGACGCATGCCTCGACGCCCGCCGCCCGGCTCAGCCCCTGCTCGACGACCGACTCCCCGGTCGGGGTGAGTTCCGCTAACAGAATCCGTCCGTGCTCCGGGTGCGGTTTGCGAACCAGGAGGCCGGCCGCTTCCAGTCGACCGAGAATGACATTCATGGTCTGGGGGGTGATGTTCCGGTTCCGCGCGAGTTCGGCATTCGACAGGCCATGCGTCTGCTGAAGCACGACAAGCACGGCGAACTGCGGCGCCGTGACGCCGATCGATTCGAGAGCACGATCGAGCGCGAGACGGTGGACGCGCTGGACGCGATAGAGCTGCGTCGCGAATGGGAAACGGTCCTGGAGGGAGATCGCCGGTCGTCCCTTCTGGAGTGTCAGCGCTCGTGATGCTAACAGGCCGCCGACTGGCTGAGAGCGCGGAGGCGGCCAGCGTGCCGAGTAATCAGTACACTGATATCGATGGCTGCCGCGAACCCGCCGGTCGCCGGTGCGCTCGTCGCGCCCGCTACCGGGCGCTCGTTCGTTCATGGGCTCGACTACAAGTGGCAGGTCCTTATGTGCACGATCTTCGGGACATTCATGACGACGCTGGATACGACCATCGTCAACATCGCCCTGCCGAAGATCACGTCCGTGTTCGGCGTGAACGTCAACCAGGCACAGCTCGTAGTCACCAGTTACATGCTGGCGCTGGCGGTGATTATGCCCGCCACAGGATTCCTAGGCGACACGTTCGGAACCAAGCGGTTGTACCTGACCACGATGGCGCTGTTCACGAGCGGCTCACTTCTATGCGGATTGGCCTGGGACAATACGAGCCTGGTGGCCTTCCGCGTGATCCAGGGCCTCGGTGGCGGGATGATGAGTCCGCTCGGAATGACCATGATCTTCAGAGCGGTGCCTGCCCGCGAGCGGAACGCGGTGATGGGACTCTACGGCTTGCCATTGATGCTCGCGCCGGTGCTCGGTCCCACGCTGGGCGGCTACATCGTCGAGTACGTCGACTGGCGCGTGATTTTCACGCTTAACGTGCCGATCGGCATTGCGGGCCTGTTCATGGGCTGGACTTTGCTGCGAGAGAGTGAGCGCGTCAAAGGCCTGAAGTTTGACGTGCGCGGTTTTCTCCTCTCCGCCGTGGCCTTCAGCAGCCTTTTGCTCGGGCTGTCGGACGCCGACGCAGACGGCTGGACGAGCCCCGGTATCCTGGCCCGCTTCGCTATCGGTGGCATTGCCCTGGTGGCGTGGATCTGGGTTGAGCTGACGGATACACAGCCGCTCGTGGAGCTGCGATTGTTCAAAGATCGCACGTTCACCCTGGCCATGACGGTCAACTTCGTCTTGACCGTCGGCATGTTTGGCGGCCAGTTGCTCGTGCCGCTGTTTCTTCAGAATTTCCGCGGCCTGGGCGCGGGCGAAACGGGGCTGATCACCATGGCGCAAGCGCTTGGCATGCTCCCGCTGATGCCGATCATGGGTCGGGTCGCCGACCGCGTGCCGCTTCGGATCATCTTGTTGCTCGGCCTACCGTTCGTCGGCCTCACAACCTGGCAGTTCGCGAACCTCGACGTGACCACGCCTGACAATACCTTGCGGCTGATGCTCGCCTTGCGCGGTGCATCCCTGGGCGTCGTGATGATGCCCGCCATGACGGCTGCCTTGAATGCGGCGCCACTGCATCTGATGAGTCGGGCGTCCTCACTCACAAATGTCGCGCGCCAGGTCTTCGGGTCCTTTGGCACGGCCATCTTCGTCACCATTCTGCAGAACCGTCAGATCTATCACCAGGCCATGCTGGCGCAGACGGCAACACCCCAAAATTTCGCGCTGCAGCAAGCGCTGGTCGCAGCGCAGCAGTGGGCCACGGGTCACGGTTTGAGCGACGCGCAGGGTCAGCTGCTTGGAGTGATCATGGTCATGCGCCAGCTCGGGCTGGATGCCGCGGTCATGGCATTCCAGGATGTTTTCCGGGTCGCGGCCCTCGTCACGTTGCTTGCGATGGTACCTGCGTTGTTCCTGAAGACCGCGCGCCCGGGTGGGCGCTCAGAAGGCCACGGCACCGCCGCCGCCGCGATCGACTGATCAGCCCGAATCAATCCAGCCGGCGCCCGCGCGGAGCGGAAGCGACGAGCAGACCAGGCTAGTGAAGAGTCGACGCTGCGCCGCGCGTCAGTAGCCCATCGCCCACGCCGGCGTGTACTGGTGGACGCCACCCGTCAGTTCGCCGCTGGCGTGATCGATGCGTATGCCGCTCGGCCGCGCGAAACGGAACGAGCTCGCGTGCTCTTCGTGCAGCTTCACTCGATGGCCGCGCCGCTCGAGCTCGCCGACGACCGCCGCGTCTGTGCGTCCGTCAATCTCAGTGACCTCACCCTCACAGTGCACGCGCGGTGTCGTGACCGCGGCCTGGACGCCGAGGCCGAAGTCCAGCACGTTCACCAGGCTCTGGACCAGGGCCGAGATGATGCGTCGACCGCCTGGTGCGCCCATAGCCATCAGCGGCTGGCGATCGCGCAACACGAGCGTCGGCGTTGGCGCCCACAAGATGCGCTTACCAGGCGCGATCGAGTTTGTATGGCCTGGCTCCGGATCGAACCACGTCATCCCGTTGTTCAGGACGATGCCAGTCCCGCGGGCGACGATCGCCGACCCGAACAGCTCGCCGAGGGTCGACGTGCACGCGACCATGTTGTGGTCGGCGTCGATGACGTTGAGGTGCGTCGTACATCCGTCACCGCTGCTCACGCCGGCCGCCATGGGGGCGGTGCGCCGCGCGGAATCGAACTGCCATGGATCGCCCGCCTGAACGTCCGGACTCGCCCGCCGCACGTCGATGGTTTTTGCCAGTGCAGTCGCATAGTCCCCGGACAACAGCCCGTCCACGGGCACCCGCACACGATCGCTATCCGCCAGGTAGGCGAAGCGGTCCCGAAACGCGCGACGCAGCGCCTCGGCAATTACATGCGTCACGTCCGCCGAACCCGCGCCCATCGAGGGCAGATCGAGCTGACCGAGGATGCTCAGGGCCTCGAATGCCGTCATGCTGCCCGACGTCGGCGACAAGCCCAACAACTCGTGCCCGCGGTAGTCGATGCGGAGCGGTGACAGCTCGCGAATCTCGTAGGACGCGAAGTCCTCGCGGCTGATCAGCCCGCCATTGGCCTGCAAGTCCTCGACGACGCGCGCGCCGATCTCGCCTTCATACAGCACACGCGGACCTTCGTTCGCGAGCGCGCGTAGCGTCCGGGCGAGGTCTTTTTGCACGACGCGATCTGCCTCGCGCGTCGACGTCGCCGGCGCGGCTGGCACGGCTCCATCCATGAAGAACGTGCGCATCGCCTCCGGAAAGGCACGCAACCGCCGCATCGCAAATGCGATCGTCGATGCCTGATAGGGATCAACGGAGAACCCATCTTCGGCGAGTCGGATGGCCGGCTCCATCGCCCGCGCCCGGCTGATCCGTCCACTGCCGTAGCGCTCGAGGGCGTGCAGCAGACACGCCGGTTGTCCAGGCACGATCGGCGCCTGATAGCCAGTATTCGACTTATCGCCGGCGGTGCCACGCCAGCCGTACATGCCGCCAACGCTGCCCGCCGGCGCCAGCTCGAACGTGTCCTCCCGCGCTTGCCGCGGCGCGAAGCTGGACCCGTCGACCACGACCGATTCGCCGCTCGAGTGGTTGTAAATGACCATCGCGGTCACGCCGCCGACGCCACTCATGAAGGGCTCGACGACACCGATCGCGAACGCCGTCGCCACTGCCGCATCGACCGCGTTGCCGCCCTGTCGCAGTATGTCCAGTCCCGCCTGCGCAGCGAGAGGATGCATGGCGGTGACCATGCCGAGTGGGGCAACAGCTTCGCGTTTTTCGATCAGCCACTGGCTCTGCGTTAGGTCCATTGTTGCCATCCTACGCGGCTTTGTTCGGTCGCGCCGGTGGCCTGGAGCAGGACCGCGTCGATGTGCCGTGGTTGATCGCCGACAATTGAAGGCACGTGTCGGCCGCCCCTCCGCCTGCTCGTAGCCCGCTGAGAGAACCGATCTTCCGCGACCTCTGGCTCGCCAATCTTGTTTCCAACTTGGGCACGTGGATGCAAAACATCGGCGGCGTCTGGCTGATGACCAACCTGAGCAGTGACGCGCTGCCGGTCGCCCTGATGCAGACCGCCACGACCCTGCCGGCCTTCATCGCTGGACTGCCAGCGGGCAGCCTGGCCGACCGCGTCGACCGCCGCAAGCTGCTGCTGCTCACCCAGTTGTGGATGCTCTTTATCGCCGCGATCCTGACCGTTCTGACGGCGCTTGGCTTCATGAGCCCGTGGATTCTGCTCGTGTTCACGTTCGGCCTGGGTCTCGGGTCGGCGATGAGCCAGCCGAGCTGGTCGGCCATCTTGCCCGACGTGGTCAGTCGTGCGCAGGTCCCGAACGCGATCATCGCCAACAGCGCTGGCTACAACGTGGCGCGCGCCGGCGGCCCCGCCCTGGGTGGCGTCGTCGTCGCGGTGTTCGGCGCAGCCACGGCGTTTGGCATCAACGCGGCCTCGTTTGGCGCGACCGTGTGGGTTGTCGCCCGCTGGAAGCCCCGTGAGACCCGTTCCGAGCGGTCAGGAGAGAGATTCCTGCGCACGATGTGGACCGGCATCGAGTATGGCTTTCGCGAGAAGACGCAGCGGGTCGTGCTCGGTCGCAGCAGTATCTGGATGCTGTGCGCGAGCGCACTCTGGGGGTTGCTGCCGTTAGTCGCGCGGCGCGAGCTCGGGCTCGACGCGCCGGGTTACGGTCTGCTGGTTACCTGTGTCGGGGCCGGCGCGGTCGCCGGCTCGGTGATCCTGCCGCGGTTGCGTCGGCGTTGGGGCACCAATCGGTTGTTGCTCGCAGCCATCGTCACGTTCGCCTGCATGCTGCTCGTGCTCGCGTGGGTGCACGTGCTGCCCCTCGTGTACGTCATGCTGGCGCTCGGCGGCGCGGCGTGGACCTCGTCGAATCAGAACTTTCAGATCGCCGTCCAGATGAGTGCCCCGAGCTGGGTCCGCGCACGCGCGATCGCCGCGTATTTCCTCACTTTCCAGGGTGGGCAGGCGATCGGCAGTGCAATCTGGGGCAGTGCGGCCGACCACGTCGGCGACTCGATCGCGCTCACCGGGGCGGCCGTTGGTCTGTTCGTTGGACTCGTGGCGGCGGTCCGCTGGCCCGTCGAAGACGCACCGATCGACCGCTAGGCGCTCCCACCGATCTGCTGCAGGGCAGCCAGCGACAGCGCTGGTCCACGCAGCTCGTCAGGAGTGCTCGGCGGTCGAAGCGCGCTGAGAAAGAGATCGAGATGGCGACACGCGACCTGCATGTCGAGCTGTGATGGAAATGGACCCGGCAGTGGTCGACTGAGCCGGACCAGCAACAGCCCGATGTCTCCGAAGTCGACATCACGGCGGATCTGGCCGGCCGCCTGGCCGCGGGCGAGCAGGCGCAGCACGGGCGCGGTAGCGCCCTCACGCGCTCGCTTGAATTGCTCGTCCTCGAATGAGATCCGCCCGAGGAGGCCAGGCATGACCGCCGAAATGCGCAGGTCGAGCGCGGCGTGCATGTACCGGCCCAATCCGCGCCAGGCGTCCGCTTCTTCTGCTTCGGCTTGCAGCGCGGCCGCGCCCGCTCTGGCCAGGACGTCCAGGGCGACCGCGCGTTGGAGCGCTGTCCGGTCGGGGAAACGTCGGTACAGGGTCGCGATACCGACGCCGGCACGTCGGGCGATGTCGTCGAGGGGAGCGTCGGCGCCGTGTTCGACGAAGACGTCGCGGGCGGCGGCGAGGAGTTGCTCGCGATTGCGGAAGGCGTCGGCGCGCAGCCGACCGCTTCCGTCTACCTCGGATGTGGAGGAAAACCTTCCATTTGCCGCGCGCATGCGTTAGGCTCGATTATATGGAGAAAGGTCATCCACTTACGCGGACATCCGCGAGCGCCGCGAGCTCTGCGCCTCGACTGCGCCCGTTCCGCTTCGGCGTCGTCGCCGCCCGCGCCGCTTCCGCCGACGAGTGGCTCGCCCGAGTGCGCCGCATCGAGTCACTCGGCTACGCCAGCGTTGTCATCCCTGACAACCTGCGCTACACCTTGGCGCCACTGCCCGCCCTGGCCGCCGCTGCCGCCGTCACGACTTCACTTCGGCTCGGCACCTACGTCCTGGCCAACGACCTGCGCCACCCGGTGCTGCTCGCCAAGGCCGCGGCCACGCTCGACCTCCTCTCGAATGGCCGTCTCGAGCTCGGCATCGGCGCAGGCCGACCCGACTCGGCCGCGGAAAACCAGATGCTGGGGCTGCCATTCGATTCTGGAGCCGTACGCGTGGCACGCCTCGCGGAATCCATCTCGATTTTGAAGACGCTGCTTGCGGGTGAGCACGTCTCGGCCGACGGCACGTACTACCACTCGGCAGGCGCCGAAATCTCGCCCGCACCTGTACAGCGGCCGCATGTCCCTCTGATGATCGCCGGGGCGGGCCGCCAGATGTTGCGATTGGCAGCGCGTGAAGCGGACATCATCGCACTCGGCCTGCCGCCCGATGCCAGCGACAGTGTGGTCGCGGAACGGATCGACTGGATCCGCGACGCGGCGGGCGACCGGTTTGCCGATATCGAGCTGAACGTCAACCTGATGGCCGTTGGCGACAGGGTGCCGTACCAGCTCGCACAACGGATGCACCTGAACGCCAGAGACCTGGCCGAGCGTGGCTCCGTCGGGGCCGTCAGTGGCACCCTCGACGACATGTGCGAGCAGCTACTACAGCGCCGCGAGCGCCTCGGCCTGTCCTACTTGCTGGTTTCCGACGAGCTGATGGACGCCTTCGCGCCCGTCGTCGAACGCCTGAATGGGGTGTAGCACGCCGCCTGCGCGTATTCACCAGGCCAGGTGGTGCACTGCGCGGAGAGCTACGATCTCAAATGATGGAATACCGCCAGCTCGGGCGGACCGGCGTGCAGGTCAGTGCCCTGTGCCTCGGCTGCATGATGTTCGGCCGCCGCACGTCCCCTGAAGATTCGTACCCAATCATCGATCGCGCCCTGGACGCCGGCCTCAACTTCGTCGATACGGCCAATGTCTACTCGCGCGGCGCAAGTGAGGAGATCACCGGAGAGGCGCTCAAGCGCAACGGCAAGCGCCAGCGTGTCGTACTCGCGACCAAAGTGCACGGTCGCATGGCTGACGATGACCCGAACGCCGCCGGCAACAGTCGGCGGCACATCGTGGCGGCGTGCGAGGCAAGTCTCAGGCGTCTGCAGACGGACTATATCGACCTGTATCAGATCCACCGACCAGAGGCTCCGACACCCATCGACGAGACGCTGCGCGCCCTCGACGACCTGATCAGGTCGGGCAAAGTCCGTTACATCGGCACGAGCACGTTCGGCGCATGGCAAGTGGTCGAGTCTCTTTGGGCCTCCAAAGAGCTGGGCCTGAATCGTTTCGTGACCGAACAGCCGCCCTACAACATCCTGGACCGTCGCATCGAGCGTGAGCTGGTGCCGATGGCGCAAACGTTTGGGATCGGGCTGGTGCCGTGGAGTCCGATCGCCGGCGGTCTGTTGAGTGGCAAGTACCGTCGCGGCCAACCCCTGCCCGCTGACAGTCGTTATGCCACCGAAAACAACCCGAACTACAAATTCCGGCTCGTCGACGGAGTCTACGACGTCGTCGACCGGCTCGATGCCATGGCGCAGTCCAAAGACTGCACGATGGTCCAGCTTGCGGTCGCGTGGGTGCTGGCCCAGCCGGCGATCGCGAGTCCGATCATCGGACCGCGCACGATGGGTCAACTGGAGGAGTATCTAGGCGCATCCTCGGTGAAGTTCGAGGCCGCGGATCTCGAAGCCATCGACGGGCTCGTCCCGCACGGTGGAATGGTCTCACCCTTTTATCAGGCCGACTTCGGGCCGCATCCGAATCGCGTGTTCTGACCGCGGCGCACCACAGGAGTGCGATAATGGGCGGTCGAGGCCATACCTGGTGGTCGATGTTGTCGTCCTGCTGGCGGTCGTAGCTGCCTACGGTGTGGGTTCGATCCCGTCCGGTTTCGTGTTGGCTCGGCGTGCGGGCCTGGACGATATCCGTAAGTACGGCAGCGGCAACATCGGCGCGACAAACGTCCTGCGCACGCTCGGCTGGCGCGCCGCCGTGCCGGTTCTCGTCATCGACGCGCTGAAGGGCGCGCTTGGCGTTCTGATCGTTCGACTGGTCGGCGGCGCCCCGGAGTGGCAGGCGCTCGGCGGCATCCTGGCCATGGCCGGCCACATCTGGCCGTTCACGCTGAATTTCCGCGGCGGTCGCGGTGTGGCCACAGGCATCGGCGTCTTGTTCACGCTGGATCCGCTCGCCGGAGTGGTCGCCGTGCTTTCGTTTTTGCTGGTCGTGCTGACGACTCGCTACGTCTCGCTCGGCTCGATCACTGCTGGCATTCCAGCTCTTGTCACGCTCTATTTACGCGGCGCTTCGCTGACGGAGCTCGTGGTGGTCGCGGTTGGAGTCGCCTTGATCATCTGGCGTCACGCACCGAATATTGCCCGGCTCCGCGCCGGTACCGAGAGCCGTTTCTCGCCTCGCCGATCGGCACCCGCGGCACCGCGTTAGACGTCATGCGAGAGCTGAACGGGAAGGTTGCGGTCATCACCGGCGGCGCCAGTGGCATGGGCCGCGCGTTCGCTCGGCGCTTCGCGCGCGAAGGCATGCGGATGGTCGTGGCCGACGTTGCCGCCGACGCCCTCGAGCAACTCACACGCGAGCTGAAATCTGCTGGACACGACGCCATTGGCGTGTTGACCGATGTTTCTCGCGCCGAGGCCGTCGAGCACCTGGCGCGTGTAACACTCGATACCTACGGCGGAGTCCATCTGCTGTGCAACAACGCAGGAGTCTCCGGCGGACGTGGCCACGCTCGCTTCCACGTGTACGCCGATCCACCAGCCATCTGGGAGGCCACGTTGAACGACTGGCAGTGGATCACCGGTGTGAATTACTGGGGCGTTGCGCACGGCATCCGTGTGTTCGTGCCGATCATGCTCCAGCAGAACGAGGACGGCCATATCGTCAATACCGCATCCATCTCAGGACTGGTGCCCGGCGGAAACGTCTATGGCGCCACCAAGCACGCGGTCGTCAGCATGTCCGAATCGTTACGCATGGATCTGCAGCGCCGTGGGGCGTGGGGAAGGCTCGGCGTCACGTGTCTGTGTCCGACGCTGATCAACACCGACATCTACACGGGCTGGCGACATCGCCCCGAAGCTCTGCGCGACGAAGAGCCCGCGCCATCCGAGGCCGAGCTCGAGCGATTGCGCGGAGTGTACGCGACAGGTCTGCCACCGGAGCACGTGGCAGACCTGTTACTCGAGGCGGTTCTACAAAACGAGTTCTACGTCATCCCGAACCATAGCGTCGACACGCGCATTCGCGAGCGGATGGAGGAAATTCTCAACCGCCGCGACCTGCACGTATCTCAGTCGACCAGCGCTGAGTAGATCGTCGCCCGTAGCTCACGACGGATCGGATACGTTGACGATGGACGGAGCTGCGTGAGAAAGATCATGATCAGCCCGTCTTCATTCGGATTGACGAAGAACGCCGTCGACGCCGCGCCGCCCCAGTAGTATTCACCCGGAGTGCCGATCAGCTGCGCCCTGGCGGGATCCAGCAGCATCGCGAAGCCGAGCCCGAAGCCGTGACCCTCGCGCTGCGTCTCACCTCCATTTTGAGCCATCGTCGCGAGATCCTGCCCGTCGGGCAGATGGTTCAACGTCATCAGCCGGATGGTGCGCGGCCCGATGATGCGGACTCCATCCAGTTCCCCGTCGTTCGCGAGCATACGACAGAAACGCAGATAATCCGCCGCCGTCGAGACCAGCCCGCCGGCTCCAGAGAAATATGTGCGTTCGCGCGTGTACGAGCTGGTCTCCGGATCGTCGACGAGCTCGTAGCGCGGCATGCCGTTGCATGGTGCATAATTCGCCGCGAAGCGCTCCACCTTTTCAGCTGGCAAGCCGAAGGCGGTATCGACCATTCCGAGCGGACCGAGAATCTGCTCCTGCAGGTAGCGATCGAATTTCTGACCCGAAATGACCTCGCACAGGTAACCCACGAGATCCGTTGAAATCCCATAAATCCAGCGTGATCCGGGATCGCACTGCAGCGGGATATGCCGCAACTTCCCGATCATGTCGGCCAATGTTCCGCTGGACTCCGAACCCTTGAGCCCTGCGCGACGGTACAGCTCTCCGATGGGTGAATCAGTATCGCGGGCGACCAGTCCAGACGTGTGCATGAGAAGATCGCGGATGGTCATCTCACGTGCCGGCTCGCGCACCGCGTACTGGTCGGCCGTGCCACCGGCAAACACCTTCTGGTCCTTCAGCTGCGGAATGAATTTGCTTGCCGGATCGTCCAGCTGGAACAAGCCCTGTTCGTACAGCATCATCAATCCGACGCTCGCGATCGGCTTCGTCATCGAATAAAAGCGAAAGATCGCATCGGCTCGCATCGCTTTGCCGCGAGCGTCGTCCATCGAGCCGTACGTCTCGAAGTGCACGACCCTGTCGCGACGCGCGACCAGGCTGATCGCGCCCGGCAGCTTCTGCTCGTCGATATACCGCTGCACCAGGCGCTCGACATTGCGCAGTCGCGCCGACGATATCCCTACTTCTTCAGGCTCCGCTTCGACTTCAACCGCGGTCTGGCGCCGCTCAGCAATAGCCATGCATCGATGCTATCGCCGCTGTAGCACCTTGTGTGCAGGTGTGCCGCACGTGCTGCTAACTGGTCAGGCCGGCATCGACCAGGTGCACACTGCCCGTGATGTAGCTCGCGTCCGAGCTGAGCAGCCACGTCACCAGACTTGCCACCTCGTCAGGTGAGCCCAGCCGCTCTAATGGCACGCGCCGCTCGAATCCCGTGCGCGCCGCTGCCGGATCCGAGGGCGAGCGCGCCTGCATCAGCGCTTGGAGCATGCGTGTGTCGATGAAGCCGGGCGCCACCGCGTTCACGCGCACGCCAAACGCGCCTCCTTCGTGCGCCGCCGTTCGAGTGAGTCCGATCACCGCGTGCTTGGACGCGACGTATGGCGCCAGTCCCAGTCCGCCAGCGCGCAATCCCGCGACCGAGGCCGTGTTCACAATCGCTCCACCTCGACCCTGGCGCTGCATGACGCGGAGAACTTCGCGCAGTCCCAGAAAAACGCCACGCACGTTGACCGCCATGACGCGGTCAAAATCCGCGACGTCCGCATCGACGATATTCACGATGCGCCCCTCGATACCCGCGTTGTTGAAGAGCAGATCGATCTGCCCCAACTCCGCGGCTGTTCGGCGGACGTACTCCGCCACGTCATGCTCCTGCGTCACGTCCGCGACAATGGGCAGCGCCGAACCGAGCTCAGCTGCGACGCGCTCCAGTTGGCTTGCCTCTCGATCGACGAGCGCAACGCGCGCACCCTCACGCGTGAGACGGCGCGCCACCGCGCTGCCGATGCCGCCCGCCCCGCCTGTGACAATCGCGACCTGTCCCTCGAATCGCATCTCGGCCATGCTGGACGGACGTTATCGCAAAACGCTTGCTGCC
>JAFAPL010000240.1 GCA_019247135.1 Chloroflexota bacterium
ATCGGTCCACACGCCAACGTGACCTTCGTCGATGCGTGCCTGTATTCCGATTTCCTGCAACGCTGCAACGATCGCAAGCTCGAGCGCACGCACATAACACGGGACGGTGAGTCCGCGGGGGCGCAGCTTCACGATGGGGTAGCCGACGAGCTGCCCGGGCCCGTGATAGGTGACGAGCCCGCCGCGGGTGGCCCGCTCCAGCTGGATACCGCGCTGCGTCAGCTGTGCTTCAGTCAGGTAGACGTCGTCTAACGACGCCCGCCGGCCGAGCGTAATCACTGGCGGATGTTCGACCAGCAGCAGCGTGTCCGGAATCTCGTCGTTCAGGCGTTCCTCGGCCAGTGTGTCCTGGAGATCGGCGGCTGCCGCGTAGTCCATGACGCCCAGGTCGCGGACGTCGAGCGCGAGCGCAGCGGTGGTCAACGTGCGGCGGCCGCGGCTGGCTGCGCCGATTGGGCCGATGACGCGCGTCGCGGCGGGCCGACGTGCACTGGCATGCCGAGCGCGACCATCGACGCCTCCATCGTGCCCTCGCCAAGCGTCGGATGGGCGTGGATGGCATTCGCCACATCTTCGAGGGTCGCCTCGAGATTCAACGCGAGCACCCCTTCGGGGATCAGGTCGCTGGCACTCGGGCCGATGATGTGCACGCCCAGGATCTCGCCGTAGCGCTGGTCGGCCACGATCTTCACCAGCCCGTCCGTCGAGCCGTACGTCTGTGCACGTCCAAGCGCCACGAACGGGAACTTGCCTACGACGACGTTGTGGCCCGCGTCGCGGGCTTTCTTTTCGGTCAGGCCGACGCTTGCGACCTCGGGGTGGGTGAACGTAGCCGCCGGGACAGCCTTGTAGTCGATGCGTTCGTTGTGCCCGGCCAGGACGCCAGCCACGACCAGACCCTGATGCGTGGCCACGTGCGCCAGGAGCACTTTGCCGACAACATCGCCGATGGCAAAAACGTTCGGTACGTTCGTGCGCATCTGGTCGTCAACATCGATGTAGCCGCGCCGATCCGTCTTGACGCCGGTCTTTTCCAGGTTCAGGTCGAGCGTGTTCGGTTTGCGTGAGACACCGATCAGTACGTTGTCGACCTCCTCCGTTTGCGGGTTATTGCCGTCCTTGTCGGTGACCGTGACACGCAGCTGTTTTCCATTCGGCTCGATCTTGCCGACCGTGGAGTTCGTCGAGATTTTTATCCCACGCTTCTGAAACGAGCGGGCTAACGTGCGCCCCATGTCCTCGTCCTCGACGGGCAGCAGGTTCGGCAAAAGCTCGATCAGGGTGACCTCGGAGCCAAACGCCGAGAACATCGTCGCCCACTCGGTGCCGACGGCGCCGCCGCCAACGATGACGATCTTTTTTGGGATTTCACCCAGCATGAAGGCGCCATCGGAGTTGATCACGCCAGGCGAATCGACGCCGGGGATCGGCAATTGCGCGGGCGTCGAGCCCGTTGCGATGATGACGTTCTTGCCCTCCAACTGGGCGCTCGGTTGGCCGCTGCCGTCGGCGGGTGCGTTGTAGAGCGGGCCGCCCTGGCCGAGCGGGCTCTTACCGACTCCGACCACTTCCACTGAACGGGGGCCGGTGAATCGCGCGTGCCCGTTGAAGTAGGTGACGCCGTTGGCTTTCAGCAGTTGTCCGACGCCGTCGGTGAGGCTCTTGACGACGGCGTCCTTGCGTTTGAGGACGGCCGGGTAGTCGAGGCGGACGTTATCGGCCAGGATGCCGTAGTCCTGGCTGTGCTGCATGGTCTCCAGGACTTCGGCGCTGCGCAGCATGGCCTTGGTGGGGATGCAGCCCCAGTTGAGGCACACGCCGCCGGGGCGCTCCTTCTCGATGACGGCGACGTGGAGGCCATATTGCGCGGCGCGGATGGCGGCGGGGTAGCCGCCCGGGCCACCGCCGACGATGACGAGGTCGAATGCGTTCTGCTCGGCCACTTTGCCCTCAGCCCTCAGCTTTCAAGATTCAAGTCTAGGTGATCGCTCACGCCACGGCCGTTCGATTGCCGACGGCCGAAGGATCAGGATTCCCAGACGACGCGACCCATGTCGCCGACGTCGTACCCACCCAGCGCTTCGACCTCGGCCGCGAATGTCGGGTCGCGCACCACGTCCAGTAGCGGCGCCAGCACGGGTGAAGCGTAGTGCTCGCGGGGAGCGACCAGCTGATACTGCTCCTGAAACAGCGGCACGAACTCGAGCTGGAGCGCGCGCGCGGCGGCGAGGATGCCGAGCCCGACGTCGGCCGCGCCGCTGGCCACGTCGGCCGCGACCGCGAGATGCGTGTACTCCTCGCGATCATAGCCGCGGATCTCGTTCGGCGAGATACCCCGTTCCCGGAGTTTGAAATCGAGCAAGACGCGAGTGCCCGAGCCGCGCTGGCGGTTGACGAACAGAACGTCGTGCCGAGCGAGGTCCTGCAATGTCGAGATGCCGCGCGGATTGCCTTGCGGGACCATCAGGCCTTGCACCCGCCCAGCCAGGTGCAGCAGCACGACTGGCAGGCCGGCGAGCTGTTTTTCAATGTACGAGACGTTGTATTCGCCCATCTGCTCGTCGAGCAGGTGTGATCCAGCGAGGTGCGCCTCACCGCGCGCCAGTGCAATCAAACCGCCCAGACTGCCGACATTCGCCGACGCCAGGGACGCACCAGGCGCACGTACCGCCAGTGCATTGTTGATCAGATCGAGCGCGAGGTCGTGGCTGCCAATGGCGACGATCGTGCGCGCGAGTGTCGCGCGATCGCGCAGCAGCTCCACTTCGATCTCCGCGCCGGCGTGCACGCCCTCGGAAAAGCGCGGAATGCGCGCCAGGCCATCGGCACGAACCATGGACATGATCACGCCAGCTCCGCGTGACAGCGGCGCGGCCATCATGCGTTCTCCGACGCGGCCGAGCTTGACGCGGACGTACTCCTCCTCACCCATAGGCGAAAGCAATTTGCGGCTCATGGTCGCCGTGATGGTCGGCCGACTCGGGGACGGCAAGCCCTGCAGGCCATACACCAGCGGCCGGAGGAAAAGCTCGCTGGTCAGGATGGCGGAGACCGGATAGCCGGGAATCCCCAGCACTGGTTTGCCGCGCGCAACACCCAGGACGAGTGGGTGGCCGGGCCGAATCGCGACACCATGGACGAGGAGCTCGCCGAGCTCACGCACGATGTCAGCCGTGTAGTCCTCGCTGCCAGCCGACGAGCCCGCATTGATGACCACCACGTCGGCCTGGTCGAGGGCACGGCTCACGGTTTCGCGAATCAGCGCACGATCGTCGCGCACGATTGGCAGGCGCGTGGCTCGGCCGCCCCACTCGCGTACCTCGTTGGTCAGTACGACCGAGTTGAAGTCGACGATGTCGCCTGGCTTCAGATCGCTACCGGGCTCCACCAGCTCTGATCCTGTTGGAATGACCGCGACGTGCGGACGGCGCCGGACGGTAACCCGCGTGTGCCCAGCCGCGACCGCCGCGCCGAGGTCGACCGCGCTGAGGCAGTGATTTGCTGGCAGCACGAGCTCGGTCGCCACGACGTCCTCGCCCATCGGTCGGACGTGCTGCCAGGGTGCAACCGGCGCCATGATCTCTACTTCGGTGCGTTCGGCGACTTCCTGCACCTGCTCCGCCATGATCACCGCGTTCGTCTCAGGCGGGAGCGGATCGCCCGTATCGACCCACATGGCCTCAGCGCCGACTTTGAGGCGCAACGGATTGGTTTCGCTCGCCCCATACGTGGCCTCGGCCTGCACCGCGATGCCATCCATGGCGGCGGCGTGATAGTGAGGCACGCTGACTCTGGCGAACACAGGCTCGGCGGTGACGCGGCCCAGGGCATCCGCGATCGCTACGTCCTCACCACCCAGTGGAGCAAGGGCGTCAGCGCGCTGGAGGGCGTCCCGAAAACGCGCAATGGCATCCTCGAGTGCGATGTCCTCGAGGTACATCTCGCGCGCACGCATCAGAAAAGCATGACATCGACCGGCGTACCGGCCAGGAGGCCGCCCGCGTCGAGCGGGATCTTCAGCATGCCGTCGGCGCGGATGAGCGTGTAGATCAGATTCGATTTACCGAACACCGGCACCGCGTCAACGCCCCCATCCGGCCGCTCTTCCAGGCGAACCTGGATGTAATCCTCGCGGCCGGTAGCTGAGGCGACGTTGCGGGTGAGGCGGGCGGCCACGCGCTTCTGCGTGGGCGCGTCCGCGCCGGCGAGGAGCGCCAGCGTGGGCGCGACGAACAGGCCGTACGTCACCATGCACGACACGGGATTACCTGGCAGACCGAAGACTGGCTTGCCGTCGCACACGGCCAGGATGGTTGGCTTGCCCGGTTTGAGCGAGACACCGTGCACGAGCACGCCAGGCAGGCCGAGGCTGCTGATGACCGTGGCGGTCATGTCGCGCGTGCTGACGGAGCTGCCGGCTGAAACGACCAGCACGTCGCTGGCTTCGAAGGCGGCGCGAACCTCGCGTTCCAGCGCGGTGTAGTCGTCGGGAACGATGCCGTGGAGTCGCGGCGTGTGACCGTCGCGCAGCACCAGCGAGGCAAGCGTGTACGAGTTGATATCGCGGATCTGGCCAGGCGCAGGCGAATGCTCCGGATCGATGACCTCGTCGCCGCCTGAGACAATGCCGACCGCGAGGCGCCGCGCGACACAAACGTCCGTGATGCCCAGCGCGAGCAAGCCACCGATGTCTTGAGGGCGCAGCGTATGGCCGCGCTCGAGGAGAGGATCACCGCGACGCACGTCCTCCCCGACCTGGACCACGTTTTCACCTGGAGCGACCGGGCGGAGGACCTCGATCGTGTGCGGTCCGACGGCCTGTGTTTGCTCGACCATGATGACGGCATCCGCGGTGTCGGGCAGCATGCCACCGGTTGCGATCACCGCGGCGTGGCCGCGTTGAAGCTCGATGCTCGCCGCGCGGCCCATGAGGATCTCGCCGACTATCTCGAGATACGCGGGCAGACCCTCGGTCGCGCCATACGTGTCGGCGGCGCGGACGGCGAAACCGTCCATCGTGCTTCGCCGGAAGCTGGGCAGGTCGGACGGCGAACACAGGGCTTCGGCCAGGACTCGGTCGAGGGCGTCCTTCGTCTTGACTCGTTCTGGCTCCGAGAGTGGCACCAGACGATCGAGGACGATGCGCAGCGCATCGGGCGGAGTTCGAACGTCGAAGAGCTCTCTCGTCACGTCGCCGCGATGTCGGCAACTGTGCCGCGGGTGAGGTCCACAAGCAGTTGGGCGGCGATCGGAAAGACGCTGTTGGGCGTGCCGGCGGCCGCCCAGACCTCGTCGAACTGAAGCAGGTCTGGGTCGACGAACGTACGGATCTCCGTCGCGTGGGCCAGGGGTGGCACGCCGCCGATGGCATAGCCCGTCGCCTGGCGGACCTCATCGGCGCTGGCGCGCCGGATCTTCGCGCCCACGAGCGCGCCCAGTTTGGCTGTATCCACTCGATTCGTGCCAGACGCGAGGACAAGGACTGGCGTGTTGATGGCCATGAAGATCAAAGACTTGACAATACGAGCTTCGGTGGTCCCGATCGCGTTTGCGGCGTCGGCGGCGGTGGCCGTTCTGACGTCGAACTCGCGTATGCGCGCGTCGGCGATGCCGCGCGCCGCCAGGGCGGCGCGAACACGAGCAATGGCGCGTTGCTCCAGACGTTCCTCGGTTGGCTGCTCGTCGGTGCGTGTCATTGCGAGACCTATCGGCTGAGTCTAGATCACGTCAACTTCGCGGCGAGCCCCTGGGCGAGCCCTTGGGCGAGCCCGTGACCGTACACTTTGCGGGTGGCGGCGTTTGCGCTCGACAGCTTTGAGCGGCAGGCGGAAGCGTTCCGCCGCTCGCGAGCATGGCGCGAGTACCAGTTTCAGTCAGGGCGACGGCCCGGGCGCGGGCTCCTCACCCTGTACGACGAGGATTTCGCCGACTTTACGTCGACCGACTTCTTCCTCGACCTGCAGGCCGCCAATGAGGTCGAACCGCGCCAGCTCGGCGTGCTCACAGAGTTGCTCGCAAGTGCCTACGTCGAAGGCAATACGCGCGAACGTGCCGCTCGCGCGGGCGGACTCGAGGCGCGCACCAGCATCACGTTCGAGGATGACGAGCTCGCCTGGCGCACAGCGCCCAGGCTCTGGACGAACATCGAACTGGTCCCGCGCCGCCACGAGCTGGCAGAAATCTGGCGCTCCACGACCCGGACCGAGCTCAATCCAGTCCTCGGACGCTGGCAGGAGGAAGTACGCGGCGCGCTGCTTCGGCTGAGCGGAGACGAGTGGCTGACCTTCTGGGCCCAGCAGCGCGGGGTCGATCTCGGCGGCACGGCAAAGCTGGCCGAGAGTCTCCTGCGTCTGAGCCACGACGTCTACGCCCACGCCCTGGGCGTGTATTTCGGCCAGCTCGAGTTGCCGCTCGATGACGCATGGAGCGCCGACGCTGATTGGGCCTTTCGGGCGCCGCGTTTCGACGTGGTGTTCACGGAAACCACTCGCATGCCCGTGCTGGTGCGCGCGCTGCGCGACCTGGGTATCGGCCTCGAAGCGCAGACGGAGTTATCGCTCGAGAAGGCCGCGGGCAGCGACCTGCGCACGATCGTCATCGGCGCACCTGATGAGGTCCACGTGGTGGTGC
>JAFAPL010000243.1 GCA_019247135.1 Chloroflexota bacterium
CACTCGCCTCGGCTTCGGCGGCATCGCGTTCGTCCACCAGCGTGCGGATCGCAGCCAACCGCTGTTCGAGCCGACGGCTACGTGCCTGGGCCCGCATTGGGCTGCCGCTGAGGGTTCCGCCACGCAAGCTCTGGGCGGCGCTCACCAGGCGCACGGCGCAATGCGCTTCGCCGCGCGCGGCGGCCAGGTCGGCACACGCTACCAGCGCGGCGGCCAGTCCCTCACGGTCGCCGAGGCGCTCGGTCATCCGAAGTCCGTCGACCATCAAGGCCGAGGCGCGTGAAAGATCGCCTGTGTCCAGGGCGACCTGGCCGAGCCGCATCGAGATGGACGCCGACCACCATCCTGCCCCGAGCTCGCGTGCGAGCGCCAGGCTCTGTTGGAGGAGAGCGTCGGCAGCCGCGTCGTCGCCATCCTCATAGGCCAGGTCGCCCAGGAAGCCAAGCACATTCAGCTGACCATGCAGCCAGCCAGCCTGGTCGAAACAGACGCGCGCCAACTCGCCCAGGCGGCGCGCCTCACCGAAGGCATCGGCGTTCGCTGCGACCTGAGCCAGCCCCCAGAGGTTCAAGCCCTCACCGGCGAGGTGATGCCCGGCTCGGGCGAGGCTGGCGCCCGTCGCGAAACGGTCGCGAGCTTGATCGACGTGTCCCCGGATGAGCGCCAGTATGCCGAGTTGGCGTAGGGCCAGGGCCTCCTCATCGGCACGCCCAAGCGCGTGCCAATCTGCGCGCGCCTGTTCGCCTGCGCTCTCGGCGTCAGTGAAATCGCCACCGGCCATCGCCAGCAGGTCGAGCCCGAACAAACACGCGGCGCGGCCCGGCGTCGGTTCGGTGAGGCCAGCCAGGGCGAGCACGTCGCTCAACCACTGGCGACCTTCCGCGAGATGGCCACGGAAGAACCAGAACCGCCCCAGTGCTCCCGCTAGCCGTTGAGCCTGGACGCCTGCGCGCTGCTGGATGAGTCGGCGGAGCGCAGCGCGCAGGTTGTCGTGCTCGCGTTCGAGGCGGTCGAGAGCCACGAGCTCACGCGGCCCCAACAGTGTCGTCGCTGCTTGCTCGGCCAGGACGGTGAAGTACGCCGCGTGCTGGTCACGGATGAGCGATGCTTCGGAACGCTGTTCCAGCCGCCCTCGGGCGAACTCGCGCAGGGTCTCCTGGAGCCAGTAGCGGGTGCTGCTGCCGGTGCTCGTGTCCACCAGCACCAGAGACTTATCGACCAGTTGGGCGAGGAGATCGAGCACGAAGCAGTCGCTGGCCAGCTGTTGTTCCGTAGCCCCATGAACGACGCAGATGCTTTCGGCAGCCTCCAGGGTCCAGCCACCGGCGAACACCGAGACGCGTTCCAACAACCGTTGCTCGGCCTCCGAAAGCAACAAGTAGCTCCACTCCAGAGTGGCCTCCAGCGTTTGCTGCCGAGGCGATGCGCTCGAAGCACCGTGGGTCAGAAGTCGCAAGCGATCGTCGAGACGCTCGGCAATCTGCGCGAGACTGAGGGCCTTCACGCGTCGGGCTGCCAACTCCAGGGCCAGCGGAAGGCCGTCCAACCGCTCGCAGATGCGCGCCACGGTCCGAGCATTGTCAGGCGTGAGCTCGAAGGCCGGCGCAGCCAGGCGGGCGCGCTCGACGAACAGTTGGCCAGCCTCCGACTTTGCGATCAGCTCGACCGTCGGATCAGTCTGCGTTTCCGCCAACGACAGTGATGGGACCTGCCAGGTCATCTCACCCTCAACGCCGAGCGATTTTCGACTGGTGGCCAGGACCCACAGGTCAGGACAGCTCCGCAGCACCCGCGCGACCAGCGCCGCGCAGGCATCCACCAGATGCTCACAGTTGTCCAGCACCAGCAGCACATGGGACGGGGTCAGCGCGTCGACTACCGTCTCAACCAGCGGCTGTCCCGCCTCCTCGCGCACGCCGAGCACGTGGGCCACCGCCTCGGGCACCAGCCTCGCGTCGGCCACCGTCTCGAGCTCCACCAGGCACACCCCGTTCCGGTAGCGGGCCCGCACCTGTTCGGCCAGCCGCAGTGCCAGCCGGGTCTTGCCCACCCCACCGGGGCCGGTCAGGGTCACCAGCCGAGTACCCAGCAGCACCTGTTCAAGCTTGGCCAGCTCCGTCTGCCGCCCAACAAAGCTGGTCAGCGGCA
>JAFAPL010000256.1 GCA_019247135.1 Chloroflexota bacterium
GGCCGTCGCTTCGTCGATACGACGCTGCAAATCGAAGTTCAGCTCGTTGATGGTGCGATTGGCTGCCTCCAGCTCCGCCACATAGGCTCTCAACTGGAGTCCCAGGTGGCGACGCTCGATCCCGCGCGCCACCACCACTCGTAGCTCGTCCACGTCGCACGGCTTGATCAGATAGTCGTAGGCGCCTTCGCGCAGTGCCTTGATGGCCGACTCCATCGAAGCGTAGCCAGTCAGCATGATGGCCACGGCGTCCGGCTGGATCTTGCGCAGCTCCGCCACGATGCTCAGGCCATCCGTGTCGTCCAGGCGCAGGTCCGTCAGCACGACATCGAACGTTTGCTCGCGCAACCTGCGGAGCGCCTCCGCGCCGGTCGTGGTGATCGCGACCTGGTAGCCCTCCATCTCGAGAATGGCGCCCATCGTGACGGCCACGCTCTCCTCGTCGTCGATGACGAGCAACGAGGCGCGTTCGTCGCGTTCGTCGCGGTTGTCGTGCTCGTCAGGCCTCGCCATCCTGCGCGGGCCCTCCAATCGGCAGCGCCACGCTGAAGGTCGTGCCGCGACCCTCACGACTCCGAAGCTTTATGGAGCCACCGTGGGCCTGGACTATGCCTTGTGAAACCCACAGCCCGAGGCCCGTGCCCTTCGTATCTTTGGTCGAGAAAAACGGCTCGAAAATATGCGGGAGGTGTTCCTCGGAGATGCCCTTGCCCGTATCACGGATCTGAATCTGGACGGAGTCCGCCATCAAGAATTCGGGGTCCCCGCCGTCTGACCAGCGGGTCGTCACATAAATCGTGCCGCCGTCCGGCATCGCCTGCTGGGCATTCAGCATCAGATTGAGAAGGACCTGCTTGAGCTGATCGGCGGAGGCGATCACTGGTGGTAGAGTGCTGTCCAGCTCGTTCTCGACGCGGACGTGATTCTGGCGCAAGTGTTTTTCGATCAGACCCTCGGACTCTTCGATCAGGCGGTTGATGTCCGTCGGCTCCATCTTGGGCGCACGGTAAAATCCGAGCATCTGACGCAGGATGCGCGAGACGCGATCCGTTTCTTTGGTTGCGATCTGCAGGAATTTGAAATTCGGATCCGTCTGCGGAATTTTGTTCGTGAGCAGATAGAGCGCATTCTTGATCGCTTCCAGCGGATTGTTGATCTCGTGGGCGATGGAGGCTGCCAATCGACCGGTGGCGGCGAGCTTTTCGGAGTCGAACAGAATCTGCTCGATTCTTCGCCGCTCGAGTTCCCGCAGCCGCGAAACATCCTGCATCACCGAGACCGTCGCCGCGACCGCGCCGAGCTCGTCGCGCACCTCGGTGGACGTAACGGCCATGGTCAACTGCTCGCGTGAGTCCGGATCGCTGAGGACGATTTCTCCGCTCATGCCCTGGGCGGGGTCCAGGCGCAGCTGAGAAACGAAGGAGGTGAATTTTGCTTCGTTGCTGACGCAGATGTGCGCGCGGCGGCTACGGTGACTCTCCAGCGGCGATGCCTGGAACAGGCGCATCGCCTCATGATTCATCAGGATCGGTTGGTTGTCGTTGTCGAGCAGAATGATCGGATTGGGCACGCTGCGCAGGATCAGATTGAGTCGGTCGCGTTCCAGGCGTACTTCTTCTTCCGCTGTTTGCAGCGCCTGGACATTTTGAGAAACCTGCTCCGTCGCTTGACGCAGGTCGGTGATGTTTTTCAAAACGGCGAGCGTGCCGCGTGAGCCGTCGAAGTAGTTGGTGGCGGAGCGGGTGATCATCTCGAACAGCAGCTCGGTGCCCTCGATCGGGTCGATCAACGTCAAGTCGCGCGCGACGTTCTGCTCGAGCTTGCTGTTGCTCAATGCAGCCGTGAAAAAGAAATTGTTGAGAAAGATTGCTCTGCGTTTGCCTTCACTATCGTCCGGATGCTCTTTGAAGAGTGATTCCGCGCGCACGTTCTGGAGGATGATGTCGTTGTTGGCATCACACAAGACGACCGGGTCGGCGACGCTGTTGACCATCCAGAACAGCCACTCTTTTTCGACGGCATGTTGTTCGCTGGAGTCCTTGTAGCGCTCCACGTCGCTCGCACGTACGAGCGCGGTGCCGGCCTGAGTGGCAAACGGCATGAGGCGCTCGATGTCGGCGTCGGTGAGCGGCTCGTCTCTACTGAGAATGATGACGCCGACCGATGGCACGTCACGGCCTTGCCAGCTCGCCAGGCCAAACATGTCCGACGTGCTGCGCAGTGGCAGGACCACGAAGCTGGAGATCTCCATCTCGAGCAGCTGCCCGAGTGTTTGCTGATTGAGTGGCGACGTACGCGCGTCGTCGACCCGCAGTGGCACGCCGTCCCGTAGCGCGATGACGATCGGACTCTGGCTCTCGCCCAGGTTGATCTCGAACGACTGGACGAGCGGATCGGGCACGTTGAGGCCGATCGCGCCGCGCATGGCGGTGGTGGCCGGGTCGTACAGCGCAACGATGGCGCGACGGTAGCCGAGTGCCCGGGACAGACCCTCGAGCATTGGCATGAGGGTTTCGCGCGGGTCGACCAGTTGGACGACCGCGCTCTGGACCGACTGCTCGGGTGCGGGAGACGGCGGCGCCGTGCCCTGACCGGCGGACGTTTGTGGCCCGGCACTGCGGAACTCGACTGCCATCAGACCTGCTGATTCGATAGCGGGCTAGTACCCGCCGCGGTCCTGTGGACGCTCGACCGGTACGTCGGTCGGCAACGTCGGCGGCGCGATCAGCTCCTCGCGTACTGGGGCTGCCAGCGGTGGGCGCGCGACGGGCGCGGCGATGCCCAACGCTTCCGCATAGCGCAGGTAGGTGTCGATGGACGCCACCACGACACGGGCCTCCACGGTGATCAGGTCGATCCCGACCAGTGAGACACGCACCCACGCATCAATCACGATGCCCTTGTCCAGGACGCGGTCGAGGACGTCGATGAGACTGGTGCCGCCAGGGGCGCGTTCAACGGGAGGCATCGGCTCGGTTCACCTCTTTCATGCGGGTGGGATTGACGACGGAGGTGTGGTGGGTAGCGTCGGGGTGGCGCCGCGGGCGGCGAGCTGGCCCTCGAGCTCGGCGATGCGCCGCTCCAATCGCATGACAGTCGTTTCGGCCTCCTCTTGCGCGATAAGCGCGCGGTCGTATCTCCACCAGTTGAGTCCTATTTGCTCCGCTTTGTCGATTGAACACACCAGCAGACGGATACGAATCGTCAACAGCTCGACATTGGCCACCGAAATGCGGACGTCGCCCGCGACGACGAGACCTTTATCGAGAATGCGATCCAGGATGTCGATCAGGCTCGTGCCCTGATATGCGCGGCGCGGCTCGAGGCTCACGTCGCCAGGCTCATAACAGATCTCCGAGCGGCCCCAGATTGATGTTCAGGTCCGCGGGCTGCAGGCCGAACTGGTGCGCCAGTTCGTGCACCTTCTCTTCCAGTTTCATCAGCGCCAGTCCGACGCGTTCCACCTCCTCATCGGTGAGGCCGCCTCCGTCCATGCGACGCACAGCCTGGCGTTCCAGCAGCTGTCGCAGGAACTCGACCAGCGTCAGCACGAGCTGCGCCAGTCCTTTGTCGACCCCCTCGCTATCGATGTTGATGCGATCCGGCAAGGCGCCACGCACGTGACGCAGCTCGTCCCGAAGCAGTTCGAGCTCAGCGTTCGTCGTCGTTGGATGCCTCCCTAGCCCTGCTCAGCGACACGAACGTATATGGCGGCCATGGACCATTGACCAGTATACGAACGTCCTGTTGGATACCGACGCCTTCCAGGAGCCGCGCACGAATCTCAACTGCGCTCGTTCGGGGAATCAACAACGCCGACGACAGCGCGACCGAGTCGCTGGGCGCGAGGCGATGGATCCACCGGCCGGGCGCCGTGCGCTCGAGCATCGCTTGCACGTCGACGGCTCTCTTCCTATGTTGCTCCGAGCCCGCCAGCTTGCGCTGCCGTTCCAATAGGTACTGCGCGCCCGTGCTCGCCGGACTGGTCGACCCCTGGGGGTGCACAGGAGAAGTCCATACGACCGTGACAGCAAGCTCGCACAGGCCATGCAAGCGGTCGAGCTCAGAGATCAGCTCAGACGCGCGCTCCCGCACGTACGCGCGCACGTCTGGCTCGCCCTCGAACCACGATGGAAATCGAACCGGCAAACAGTCGCCGAGCTGCATGACGATCTCGTGAGCGGCCAGCAGGTCACGACGTCCGAGGTCTGTCGGCATCGCCTCGAACTGAGTCGCGACCGCCGCGAGGCCGTCTGACTCGATGCGGCGGAGGGCTCCGCCGCGCAGGCCGGTATGCGGCGCGGAAGACGTTTCAGTCCGCGCGATCGCGTGGAGCAGCAGCATCGCGCGAGCGTGTCATGTTCTCGACGGCGGTCAAGACGACGTTCAGCCCCAGGTAGATCAAGTCCACACCAGCCACGGAGATCGTGGCCTCGCCGGTGATGACGACACCGCGGTTCAACAGCCGGTCCGCCAGCTCCAGGAGCGTCAGCTCGTCATCTCTCGGCGCGCTCAGGCTGACAAAGCGGTCAGTCACGCGCCAGCCCACCGAAGCGGTACGCCGGCCAGGGTCCTGTCAGCAACAAGCGATAGGTCGGCTCGGGCCAACGCCGTCGCGCGCCATCGACGACATCCAGGAACGCGCTCTCGTTCTTGCGTTTGACCAGCACGCTGAGTCGCGCCAGCGGACGCTCGACCGCGTCACCTGGCAGCGCTTCGGCGAACACGTCGTCGGCCGCCGGACGCAGCATGTCTGAAAGCGCCCGGGCTGCCTCGGCGTCGCGTCGGTGCGCCTCGTCGCGCTCGAGTGTTGCGGCCTGACGGCGCAGCAAATGCGCGCGTCCCGGCGAGCTTGTTTCGATCTGCGCGTGCAACTGCTGCAGTGTCGGACTATGCGCGGCCAGCTCAGCCGGACTCAACGGGTTGACGCGATGCAAGGCGACCACCCATTCACCGCGGTCTTCGACCTGCTGCAGTCGATCGAGCAACTTGATGGCTTCGGTGCTCAGCAGTCCTTGAACCCGCTCGTCATCACGAAACACGGTCCCGAACGCCAAAGGAACGGTCGCTGTCGATGCTTCCCACAGGTGCTCGTTCACATCCTGGTGCGCAATCGCCCGTGGCCCGAGCCAGGTGATGTCGCGAATCCGTTCGTTGAGCGGCTCCTCCGAGAAATCTCGCGCGGGCACGTCGCTCACCGCAGCGACGAGCTGGTCGTTACCGATCCAGCGCAATGGACGGCCGTCGATGCCGTCGACCGAGGCCGCAACCGGCTGCCGCAGGATGGCGTAAACGTAGACGAGTTGGCTCACTGGATTGGCGCGCCACCGCGCCGTCGCGAAATACTAGCGCTCGTCTCATGATCGAGCTTGCCGAAATGCTTCCCCCGACGCCGTCGGCGTTGTGGACCCTGGCCCGCCAGATGGGCCTCGAATACGCCGTGGGTGGCCTCCCGTTCGACGATCCGCAGAACGGCTCTGAACAGCCCTGGGACTACGTGCCGCTCCTGCGTACGAAACAACGGTACGAGTCGGCAGGCTTCAAGCTGGCCGTGCTCGAGTCGCGTCCGCCCTACAACAAGGTCAAACGCGGCCTGCCTGGACGGGAGGAAGAGATCGACGGCATCTGCACGCTGATCGAGAACATGGGCCGACTCGGCATCCCCATCTGGTGCTATGAGTGGATGACCGACTTCAACTGGATGCGCACCAACACCAGCAATCCCGCACGCGGCGGCTCGGTCGTGACGAGTTTCGACGCGTCGTTGCTGAAGGATGCGCCGCCGACTGAGAACGGCCCGATCAGTGAAGAAGAGCTGTGGACGAACCTGGAATACTTTCTCAAACGCGTTGTTCCCGTGGCAGAGAAGGCGAACGTAAAGCTCGCGATGCACCCTGATGATCCGCCGCTGTCGCCTATTCGCGGTGTTGCTCGGATCATGCGAAGCGTAGAAAATTACCAGCGTTTGCTCGACCTCGTGCCGAGTCCAGTGAACGGGATAACTCTGTGCCAGGGGAACTTCACGCTGATGACTGACGACTTGCCGTCAGTGATCAGGAAGTTTTGTAATCAGAAGAAAGTGTTCTTTGTTCACTTTCGCGATGTACGCGGCACGCCGGAGAAATTCACCGAAACGTGGCACGACGAAGGCAAAACTGATCTCGTCGAATGCATGCGCGCCTACCGCGAGGTGGGATTCGACGGTGTCTTGCGGCCCGATCATGTGCCGACCGTGGAAGGTGACCAGAACGACCGCCCAGGGTACTCGGCGTACGGGCGCCTGTACGCCATCGGCTACATTCGCGGCATCCGCGAGGCGGTGTATCACGAGCCATGACGACGGAGCACCAGCGCGCCCACTTCGCGACGGCTTACGAATCTACGCCGCCATGGGACATCGGGAGGCCCCAGCCCGCGTTCGTCGAGTTACTGGAACGGGGCGAGATTCGCGGTCGCGTGCTGGACGTAGGTTGCGGCACCGGCGAGCACTCGCTGATGGCTGCCGCGGCCGGCCTCGACGCGACCGGCGTCGACATCGCCGAAGCCGCGATTGCCCAGGCACAACAAAAGAGTCGCGACCGCGATCTCGGCGCACGCTTCTTCGTGTGGGACGTGTTCGCGCTGGACCAGCTTCGCGAACAGTTCGACACGGTCCTGGATTGCGGACTGTTCCACATCTTCGACGACGATCAGCGGCCAGCATACGTGGAGGGCCTGCGCGCGGTGTTGCCCTCGGGCGGGCGCTTCTGCATGTTGTGCTTCAGCGATCAGCAGCCAGGTGAAGGGGGCCCGCGGCGCGTGCGAGAAGATGAGATTCGCCAGAGCTTCAGCGACGGCTGGCGCATCGACCGTCTCGAGCGGTCGACTCTGCACGTGACGTTCGACCCGAACGGCGCGCGCGCCTGGCTGGCCTGCCTCACTCGGACGTAGAGGGTTCGCCCGACCGGCTCGCTCCGATCGGATGCCGGCGCGGCACGCAGTCGCAGGAGCACCCGACAAGCCCGCCCCGTGGGCTATTCGTCGAAAGGCGTCTCGATCACGACGCTGCGTCGAGCGTCGACATTCGCCTCGTCGGGCAGGTCGGCCTCGGCGGCCGCGCGCTTGCGGGCCTTGATCTCGCGGAGTCGCAGCATCAGCTCCGCCTCACGCTCGACGTACTCGTCCTCGTCGATATCGCCGTCTTCGAGCTGGACCTGCAACAGCAACAGTTGTTCGTGCACGACCGACTCGTCATTCAGCTCGGCGTCGGCAAGGTCGGCTACCTGTTGGAAGATGAACTTCATGCCCCCCATCGGCAGCGTGATAGGCGCGCCAAGCAGCTTGGTCAGCCCGAACAGCACGTGCGAAGGGTACCATCCGGCGGATGGCGGAAATCGTGGCGGCGGTGGGTGTGCCGCACCGGCCGGCGCTGCCCGCCGAGGTAGCGCGAGTCGGCCCAACGCACGATGCCGCTCAGTTGTTCGGCGCGATTCGGGCCGAGCTGGAGGCGGTCAGACCCGACGTGATCGTCGTCTTTACGGCCGACCACCTGAACACGTTTTTCCTGGACAATCTGCCACTCCTGACGATCGGGGTCACCGACCGCACGGCTGGTCCGAACGATGGCACGCCGGCCCTGCCCCGCTGCGAGCTGAGAGTCGACGAACGTCTCGCCCAGCACGTTCGACTCGAAGGCATCAATCAGTGCTTCGATTTCGGGGTCACGCAGGAGTTCGAAGTCGACCACTCCGTGCTCGTGCCGCTGCACTTCCTCACGCCGACGATGCAGATCCCGATCCTGCCGATCTTCATCGGCGGGATCGTGCCGCCACTGCCGCTGGCGCGCCGCTGCTTCGCCTTGGGCCAGATGCTGCGTGAGGCACTGGCGAGTTTCCAGACTTCGACACGCGTGGCCGTGCTCGCCAGCGGCAGCATCTCGCTCGACATCGGCGGTCCGCTCGCGCCTCACGACCAGCTCGCGGGGCCAGCCGACCAGGGCTGGGTCAAGCAAGTGGTGGGCTATCTGAGGAGCGCTGACGTGGACGGCCTGCTGAATGCCACTACGGCCGACCGCCTGACGCGCGCCGGAAATGTTGCCGGCGAGCTGCTCAACTGGATCGCCTTGCTTGGCGCGATCGGGCCTCGCAAGCCCGTGATTTTGGAACCGCGGCCGCACCACGGCGACGCGTTCGCGGCCTGGCGGTTGGACGGGTGAGCGTCTACGGCGTGCACAAGTTCCTCAAGCGCGCCCAACGCGACGATGCGTTGTGCGCGGCCGTGATGCAGGACGCCGGCGCCGCGTTACGCGAGTTCCCCCTGTCAGATAAGGAACGCGCGGCGCTGCTCGCGGGCGACGTGCTCGCCCTGAACAGGATGGGCGTCCACGGCTACTTGCTGCAGACGCTGGCGCGGCGAAAACTCTTCGGGCTGACGCCAGAGGCGTACATCCAGCGGATGCACGCGCCCGTCTAGACGACGGCTGATCGCTCCAGCTGCAAGCGGATCGTCACGAAGTTGTACGGCGGCCACGGCCCCGTATAGCGGAACGAAAGCTTGCCGTCGTACTGCTGCGCGATCTCCTGGACTTTCTGATCGAAGATCGAGGCTTTATC
>JAFAPL010000258.1 GCA_019247135.1 Chloroflexota bacterium
GCGGCCACGTCGGTCTGGGTCAGCCCGGCGGACCAGTCGCTTTGTTGAAACAAGACCTCCGTCTGGCCCTCCGCGGCATGTCGGAGTCGGTGAGTGCCTGAAAGACTGATTGCCAGCTCGCGCGAATCGGCGTGGCGAGAACAATGGCTGTTGTCATACGGCGGCTCCTTCGGGGCATGAGATGCATGGTTCGGCCGTGATTGAGCGGTGCACGCCGGCGCAACAAGTCTTGACAGGCGCGGCGCGCACCAGTAACGTGTGACCGATCAGTCACATGAGTATACCTTCTCAGCTGCCGACCATCACCGATGAGTTCATGCGCCAGTCGCAGGCCACCGGACGCGGCTACGCCATCGTCTTGCTGCGCAAAGGGCCCGCCTACGATCCACCGCGAACCGACAGCATCATCTGGGAGCACGGACGCCGTAATTACGCCCTGCGCGCGGCCGGTCTTCTTCCAATCGTCTGCCCGATCCGCGACGGCTCCGAGTGGGCCGGCGTCGGGGTCTTCAATGCGCCCACGGATGCCACTGAGCAGATCATGCAGGGCGACCCGGCCGTCCAGGCGCAGGTGCTCACATTCGAAGTGCACACTGGTTTCAGCTTTCCCGGCGACGCGTTACCAGCATGACCACCGCGGGCACTCGCTCGACCGATCGCGTTCGATCACGGAAATCACGGTGTTCATCGACGCTCAGTTGGTTGGAGTCTTCGAACGGGCTGCGACACACCCGCCACGGCAACGTCAGCCCGCCGTCACTCGGCGATGGGGCGTCCGATCGACGGCTGAATCGGAAAAAGCTCGGTATCAGTGTGGTCGAGGTCCGTCCAGCGCGGGTTCGGTGGCATCCGAGCGGGATCGTAGCCCCAGAACGCGTCCAGAAATGGGAAGTCGGCGGGCTCCACCTCGAGTTTCGCGACGGGATGAACGGCTTCGGGGCTCGCCCACTCCTCGAGCGTGAAGCGGATGCCGTCCTCCTCCAGGAGTGGGTGTGGAACGAAGGTCTGGCGCGGCAATACATACATCATGCCCGCACACCACGGCCGCTCACGCAGTCCGGCGGCCGCCATGGCGAAGTGATAGTACGGCTCGCCGCGGCTTGCATCGTCGTAGACCACACGCGTACAGCCGTTATAGAAAGTACCCTGCCCCGGTCGCCTGTCGCGAATAGCAAACACCATCGGCCAGATGCCATCTGAAGCCGCATAAACGGCGCGCTGCGCGGAAAACGGGTTGACGTCCGAAGCAGGCCGCGGCTCGAACACCTGGATGTCGCGCTCGCGTGAGCCGTGCAGCAGATACCCGCGAACGTCCACGAGGTAACGCAAAAACTCGTATTTCGGATATGCATCGTCGCAGGCAACTGGAGCGGCGACGCCCTGGCGTAGTGCACAGGTCAGCACGTGATCGAATGCCCGTCTACGCGCCGAGTCCATCTCCAACGACGGGGCACGCACGCGAGCACGCGTCCAACGCGTGAGTGCAGCGGTCAAGTCGTGGTCTGTTGGATAGATGTGTGCCCGTTCGTGGACGGAGCCAGCTTGACCAACTGCGGTGCAAATGCGCCCGGAACCAGGGCCGCCACGTAGTCGTACATGACGACGCCGATTGGCAGCAGCATCGCCAGACTCAACAGCCTGACAGGCACGACTTCGACATCGAACAGATACGGGAAGTAGCTGAGCAACGAAATCGTCGTGATGACAACTGGTAAATAGAACCTACGCGGCACATAGAACGCGTACACGACGGACAGGATGTCGGCCGGATAAAAGTACCGGTCGTGCATACCCGGGGTCAGATAGGGCACGAACAGCATCAACGCCAGACTCAGCCGCAGCCAGTCGAGCGTGGTGAACGGATGGCGTGAGGCGAGCGCCACCGAGACGACCGCCACCGCCGCCGCCGCGGCCCACGCGAGCCCGAACCACAGGAAGATGTCGTAATGCTCGTTGGGAATCCAGGCATACGGAGTTGGCGCGTTCATGGCCAGCTTCTTGTAAAAATTGGCCTGCTTGAAATAGACAGCCAGCGCGGTGCTCCAGTGCATACCACCCATGATGGCGGGCAACATCACCAGGCCATACGTCACCGGCAGGATTGCGAATAGCGCGATCGAGATACGCCGGCGGAAATATAGGACCACGAGCAACGGTAGGAAAAAGACCGCCTGCGCTTTGAACGAAAACGCCAGCGCAAACGCCACGAATGCAAGCACGTTTCGTTCGCTGATGACACAGTACAGACACAACAGCAGCAGCGACGTGTAGATCGCTTCGGACTGGCCCCACACGGAACCATCGAACAGCACAGTCGGACCGAACAGCACGATCGCCAGGGCGGCCAGCGGTGGCCAGCTGGATTGGGGATCCTTGCGGCGGACCAGCAGGTACACCGTGAGGCCGAGCACCGCTTCGAAGACGAAGGAGATGCCTTTGACCACCAGGAGAGGCTGGCCCGGAAACAGCATCGCCCCGAGTTTCATGAGATACAGGTACGGCGGTGTGTAATCCGAAAAGGACGTCTGGCCGAAGGCGGTCAGGCCCGGTGAGCTCGCCAGCGTCGCAAACCAGTGCTGGAAGTAGTCCTTGTAGTCCCAGCCTTGAAACGGTACCGCCACGTATCGAATCGCGACCGCCAGGCCGACGATGACGACCAGGAAAACGGCTGGCCAACGGCGGAGCACGCGGGCCTTGAGTTTCTCTTCGAAGCGGGTTGAGGTGACGCCTGTAAGCTGCGCCATTGCGGACATAACGGGCAGCGAACGATATCACGCGGTGTGCGCCAACGGTTCACGCTTGACCTAAAGGACGCGTCAACGTTCAGTCTTTTCGACAGGCCACACATGGTGCGATACGCTAGGAGGGGAGGGGTGCAGAGGTGGCAGCCATCTGGACCACGCGACGAGCCGGCTACGGCGGCAAACTCTCGTTCACGCTCGGGCGTGAATGGAAACTCGCGTACCTGCTCAGCCTGCCGGTCGTGCTGGTGATCGTCGGCCTCATCGCGTACCCGTTGGGCT
>JAFAPL010000259.1 GCA_019247135.1 Chloroflexota bacterium
CTCGAGCGCTGGGGAATGCGCCTGGCAGCGGGCGTCCTGGTCGGGCTGCTGCTGGTCGTCACGCTCATCTGCCTGCTCTTCGGATCTGTGCTGGTGGTCCTCGGCGGCCCCGGCAGCCTGCTTGGTGGAGGCCAGGGTCCGGTAGGCAGCGCGGCGCCGGGCCCGACTACGGCAGCGCTCGCCGAGATCCCGGCCGACCAGCTGGCCCTCATGCAGCAGGTGGCGCCCATCTCGAGCTGTCATTTGCCCTGGACCGTGCTGGCGGCCATCGCGGACGTCGAAAGCGGCTTCGGCAGGAACATGGCCACTTCCTCGGCCGGCGCGATCGGCTACGGCCACTTCCTGCCGGGCACGTGGGCTGCCTATGGCCAGGGCCGTAACCGCTACGACTACCACGATGCGCTTCCCGCGATGGCCCGCTATCTGTGCGCCAGCGGCGCCGGTCAGGACCTGCGCGGTGCCGTCTTCGCCTACAACCACGCCCACTGGTACGTGGCTGAGGTCCTGGACAGAGTCGCACGCCACGGCAGCGTCGGCGCCTCAGGCGGCGGGCTGGTGCCCGGCTGGGCGAACGCGCCGGCGCTCGACCAGTACGACCCGCGCAACTATCTCAGCGCCGCCATATGGCAGCAGTGGCACGCTCTGGGGCGAGGGCACCACCGCCTGCGCCTCGGACGCCAAGAAGTTCGGTGTGTGGGACCAGAACCTGCTGACCGAGTGGCACATCCGCTACCGCGGCCCGGACGTGATGATCTACTGGCACGTCGAGAAGGGCGCGGTCTGCATCTTCTCCCAGCTCAAGCGCTGCGGCGATGATGGAGGGGGTGTTGCGCGACTGCACCGAGATGACGGTCGAGAAGAACTACGTCGATAGCCACGGGCAGCGCGAGTTCGGGTTCGCCTTCAGTGAACTCCTGGGCTTTCAGCTGCTGCCACGGCTGAAGGGCATCGCCGGTCAGAAGCTGTACCGCCCTGATGTCGGCCACCCGGAGGCCTACCCGCGGCTCCAGCCCGTGCTGACCCACGCAATCCGCTGGGACCTGATCCAGCACCAGTATGACGAGATGATCAAGTACGCCACGGCGCTGCGCCTGGGTACGGCCGACGCCGAATCGATCCTGCGCCGCTGCACCCGCGACGCGCCTCAGCACCCGATCTACCAGGCGCTCGCCGAGCTGGGCAAAGCCGTCAAGACGATCTTCCTTTGCCGGTACCTCCACCTGGAGGCGCTGCGCCGCGAGATCCACGACGGGCTGAACGTGGTCGAGAACTGGAACAGCGCCAACGGCTTCATTTCTACGGCAAGGGCGGCGAGATCAGCACCAACCGCCAGGACGAACAGGAGCTGGCGGTGCTCTCGTTGCACTTGCTCAAAGCAGCCTGGTCTACGTCAACACGCTGATGCTCCAGGCGCGTGCTAGCCGAGCCGGCGTGTCTGGCGGGGATGACGACCGACGATCTGCGCGGCCTGACCCCGCTGCTGTGCACCCACGTGAACCCCTACGGCAGCGCCTGGCCCTCGATCCTGACGAGGCTGCGGCATGAGCACCGGCGAGCTACCCGCCCGACGCACGCCGGCCAAGCGGAAGGCGCGCCAACTGGCGACGACCCTCCGCCACGCGCGGCCCGCCTACCCCTACTTCAAGGAGATCTTCCGTCAGCTCCGCGTCGAGCTCGGGATCGCCGTTCCACGCACCCCCAAGCGGCTGCCGTATGTGCCCAGCGAAGACGAGGTCCGTCGCTACTACCAGGCCGTGTGGCAGACGCGGAAGCTTGGCGACCTGGTGCTCATCAAGAGCCTGCTGTACACCGGCGTGCGCGTCGGCGAGCTGGTCGCCATCCGACTGGGGGATGTGGACTTCGACCGCTGCCAGATCCGCATCAACCAGGGCTAAGGCCGCAAGGATCGGGTCGTGCCATTCCCACCGTCCTTCAAGGAAACCCTGGCCTTGCACGCCGAGCGCCTGCGCCAAGCGGGCGCTCGCCATCTCTTCGAGTCGTCACGCAAGATGGCGTACAGCGACCGCGCCGTCTGCCGACTCCTCGAGCGCTATGCCAAGGCGGCCGGCCTGGCGCACTCCGTCTCGCCCCACCGCCTGCGCCACTTCTTGCTGACGTGGCTGAAGAAGCAAGGCATCGACGACGCGCTGATTCAGCCCTACTCGGGTCACGCCAGCCGACAATCCCTGGAGATCTACTCGCGCCTGGCTATCGCTCACGCGCAGACCGCATATGCCGACGCAATGGCGCGCTTCCCCGTATAGGCGCAGCAACCATCGCGTCTACTTTGCGGCTGGTGACACAAACCTTAATACCGGGCCACCTTGCTGCAGCAGGCTGGCTTCGCGGGCAATGTCCACGATCTCGAGCGCGCCACTGGCCAGCTCGGGCACGTGCTCCAGGAGCAGTTCGCCGATGGACACCGCCCGTTTGGAACGCGCCCCGATCGGCCGCGCCGGCCGGTCGATGTGGGGTACCAGCGCCAGCGGCTGGGCGGCCCGCACAT
>JAFAPL010000269.1 GCA_019247135.1 Chloroflexota bacterium
ATTACCTGCACGCGCAGCGCTTTCTGGGCGGCGTACTCGCGAGCTTCGAAAGCGGCCGTGGTCTCGTCATGATCGGTGACCGCGATCACGTCGAGGTCGGTCGAGTGCTCGGCGTAGTCGACCAGGGTACGCGCGGACATGAGGCCATCGGAGGCCAGGGTGTGGAGGTGGAGGTCGGCGCGGCCTGGTTCGTGGTGGGGCCGCTCAGCGGGCACGCTGGAGTATATGGACGATGATTCCCCAGGAAGGATTCGCGCCACAGGCGCCACACGCAACCGTCCGCGGCAGAGCATCTGCCGCGGACCTGCCAGTCCGTCGGCGCCTGCGGCCCGCCACCCCCACCCGCCGCCCTTCCAGGCTAAGAAGGAAGCGTCACGTGGAGCGTCACGCAGGGCGTCACGTGCGCCGCGGAATGGTCACATCCTGTTCTGGTCTGCTTACCTGCATGCCAGAACATGCTTACACGCCGATAATGAGAATTCGAGAGCCCTTTAACAGATTTGGGTGACACTTTGAATCATGATTGATCAGCCCAACAGCCCTCGACGGGGTCGCGGCGGTGCCACCGCTGCTATTCTCGCCGTTGCTCTCGTGGGGGCCGTGATCGGGGTTGCCGTCGACCGCTATGCCATCGGCGACAATCTCACGTGGCCCGACGGGAGTACTCTGCCGACGCTCACGTCCGTGCCCCGCATCGGCCCCATCGCTGCGCCGAACGGGGAGTCGGCCACGCCAACCACTGCTCAGAGCAGTGATCCGACCCAGGCCGCCATCGAGCAGGTGATCCAGAAGGGCGACCAGGAACAGGTTCAGGCGGTTGCCAACAAAGACATGTCGGTCATGACCGACACGGCAACGGCCGACTTCTATCAACAGCAGCAACGGACCACCCAGGACCTGGTCGACAACGGCGTGACCGCCATCAATTTGCTCAAGATCGAGTGGGGCGATGTTCAGGTCAACGGCAACAGCGCCACCGCGACGGCCTGGGAGACCTGGAGCACAAGCTACTCGGACGGCACGACCGAGCAGTCGCGTGACCGCAATGTCTACACACTGGTCAACGACAACGGCACCTGGAAGGTCTCAGCGGACGATCATCCGGACGAGGCCGCTGGCGGTGTGCCCGGTACGGGCAACCCGGCGCCAGGCAATCCGAACCCGCGCCAGCCGAATCCTGGCAATCCGAACCCGCGCCAGCCGAACCCGGACAACCCGAATCCAGGCCAGCCTCGACCAGGCGGTCGTGATACGTCGCAGAACTGGGCCGGCTACGCTGCCACGGGCGGGACGTTCACTGCCGTCACTGGCACATGGACGGTGCCGCAATTCACGCCCGATTCGCAGCCCGGCGCCGACGCCACCTGGGTCGGCATCGGTGGTGTCACCAGTCGCGACCTGATCCAGGCCGGCACACAGCAGACTGTGAGTGGCAACGGCACCACTCAGTACGAGACCTGGGTGGAGACACTGCCGCAGGCTTCGCATCCGGTGCCGCTCACGATCAACCCGGGCGACTCCGTCACCATCTCGATCACCCAACAGCAAACGCCGGATCAATGGACGGTCGACTATAAGAACAACACCACCGGCCAGACGTTCTCGGCGAACGAGACCTATCAGTCGTCGCTCTCTTCGGCCGAATGGATCGAAGAATCACCCAGCTCGCTGCGCAACCGGCAGCTGCCGCTGGACAACTTCGGCACGGTGAACTTCACCGCTGGTTCGACAGTCAAGAACGGCAGTCAGGTTTCCCTCGCCGATGCGGGCGCGCAAGCCATCACCATGATCACGCGTGGCGGGCAGCCGCTCGCACAACCAACTTCTCTCGGCGCTGACGGCTCGAGCTTCAGCGTCGCACGCACCTCAACCTCGTCGACCTCTATTGGTCAGAGCCCCTTCCCGGGTTTTCCGTTCGGCCAGGCTGGTCAGGGCGGTCAGGGCGGCACCGGCCGCGGCCGCGGAAGGAGCTCGGACACGACGGGTACGGGCCAATAGCCTTCTCGCCTTCGACTTCACCTTTCCAAACTCAAACTCAACGCTGGTCGCCGATCAAGGCACGCGTCGTGCGTTCGCCCCGCCGCGTGCCTCGGCGCGCGATCAGATCCGAATCGAGGCATCATGAGCCTGCTGTCCCCCGCTGAGCTGTACCACGCCGAGCTCCGTCAGCAGCTCGGGCTTGTTGGACGTGCCGTCGCGCTGCAGCGCAGCCTCGCCTGGCTCTCGCGAGCTCTCGTAGCTGGGTTGCTGCTCGACTTCGGACTGATCACCTGGGACTGGACCCACGGCACCAGCTTCAGTACGCAGGCCATTCTGTTGATCGGCATCCCTGGCGGGCTCGCGCTGGTGACGATCATCGCCGCCATGCTCATGCGACCAAGCGCCGCCGAGCTTGCCCGGCGAGTCGACCGGGTCGCGGCCCTGCACGAGCGCTCGCTGACGGCACTTGAGCTGGGTGCCCGTCGAGACGAGCACCCACTCGCGCTCGCGCAGATGCACGATGCGGTCGAACACTTGCGTCGACTCGACACCTTCCGCGCCTTCGCGCCCCCGTTGCCCCGACGCGAGTTGGCAGCCGGTTTTTTCCTGGTGGCCGCCTCCGCGAGTCTGGCGCTCAGCCCGAACCCGTGGCTCGCGCGCGCGCACGCGGCCGGCACACCGGCGGAGATGGTCGCGGTCGACCAGGCGCAGAAGCTCGACCGGCTTGCCAACGATCTGCAGGATCCGAATTCGCGGGACGTCAACCAGCTACGCGACGCCTTGAACCAGGGCGCGAGCTCGGTCCAGGCCTCCAGCAGCCAGCCCGACGACGCCCTGCAGGCGCTGCAAACGCTCCAGGATCAGATCTCATCGATGAGCGCCGGCGATAAGCAGTTCGCGTCGGGTATGTCCGCGGCGGCAAACGCGCTTCAAAATCTGCCACAGACGCAGGCACTCGCAAACGCGATGGACAGTGGCGACCCTCGCCAGACCGCTCAGGCGCTGCGCGACCTCGCGCAACAGGTCGGACAGATGACACCCGAGCAGCAGGCGCAGCTCGCGCAAGCCCTCAGCCAGGCAGCTGATCAGACCCGCAATGTCTCGCAATCCACGGCTGACCAGCTTTCGGCTGCGGCCCAGGCGATGTCGTCGCCGGACTCGGCGTCGCAGGCGCTCGACCAGTTGAGCAGTAGTGCCTCGGCCGCGGCCGAACGGCAGCGAGCGACGGATCAGGTCCAGAGCAGCGCGTCCGCGCTCGCACGCGCGATGGGGCAGGTGCCACCGGGCAGCCTGCAGCCGTCCGGGCAGTCCCAGACGGGCACATCAGGCCAGAACGGTCAGAGCAATCAGAGTGGACAATCCGGGCAAAACGGCCAGCCTGGACAGTCGCCGCAGAACGGCCAGGACGGCGCCGATAGCTCGCAGGCCGACACGTCGGGCCAATCGACGTCGGGCGATCAGAGCGGCCAGGGTGACAGTGGCAACGCCAACGGTCAGGGTGATCAGAACGGCCAGAACGGTCAGAACGGCGACTCGGGAAACGGGAGCGGGTACTCGACGGGCAGCTCGCAGCCGCAGGTCGGCGCGGCTTCACAGATGGATCAGCCGAACGGGCACGTCGAGCAGGTACCGAATTCGAATCAGGCCCAGCCCGACCAGACCGGCGTCAACCCCAATCTGAGCCCGGCCAGCAACGGGTCGTCAAACGTGGGGCCGCAGGCCGTGTCGCCCTCGTACAGTTCGGCGTCCACGCAAGGCGGCGGGTCACAGGAGATTCCGCAGGGACTACAGGACCTGGTGCGCGATTACTTCAATTCTGATCCGTCGGCGGCCCAGGCAAACGCCGCGGCTTCGGATGCCCAGTCGAGCAGCGGTACATCCACGGATCAGCAAGCGCCACAAACACCTCAGAACTGACGCGAGGGCACGGCCCAGCAAGTCTTTGATCTCTTCTTTTCTTTTAAAACTGGGCCGTGATTCCACTCGGCGACAGTGTCGTCAGGTCGCGGCGGCCTGTCGTGATGCAGGCGCTCATCGTGCTGTGCGTAATCGTCTTCCTGTACGAGCTCACGCTGCGCGGCGCCGCACTCGAGCAGTTCATCGAGCGCTGGGGCGCCGTTCCCCGCCTCATCCTGGCCGCGCTCGCGGGCGACCCGCGTGTCCCCCGCAACGAGCTCGTAACGCTCTTTACGAGCCAGTTTATTCATGCAGGATTCCTGCACATCGGCGGCAACATGTTGTTCTTGTGGGTCTTCGGACGTGCCGTCGAAGACCGCCTCGGCTCGGCCGTTTACCTGATCGCCTACCTGCTGATCGGCGCCCTGGCGGGTCTCGTCCAGTCTTTGATTTCGGGTCCGGACACGATCCCGATCATCGGCGCAAGCGGTGCGATCGCGGGCGTGCTCGGCATCTACTTCATCAGTTATCCGACCGCGTGGGTACGCGTGCTGGCGCCGATCTTCTTTTTCTTCTGGGCGTTCGATCTGCCGGCCGTGCTCGTACTGGCCTTCTGGTTCGTGACGCAATTCTTCACCGGCGTGACAGCCATCACGGCCAGTCAAGCAACGACGGGGAATGTCGCCGTGTGGGCCCACGTCGCAGGTTTCGTGACCGGCGTCGGGGTCGGCTTGGTGTTGCCCAGGCAAACACCGCGCTTGGAGCCTAGCGGCTCATTTGCGCCGCGGCGGGCGGACGCGCCGGGGCCGGCGCGCCTGGTGTCGTCGCTGGCGGACCTGGCCGCGCTGCTGCTCGGCGCGCGACTGGTCCTGGGATTCTTCGGGCTGCTCGGGACACGCGGCGTTTTTGCCGCATTGCGCGCTCCGCTTCTCGCGGTCACACAGCCGCTCGTCGCCCCGTTCGAGCTCATCGTGCCGGCGCTACGCGTCGGTGGAGCCGTGCTGGAAACCTACACGCTCGTCGCCATCCTGGCCGTGTACATCGTTGCGGGCCTGGTCGGGCAATTGTTCGTGCGTCGATGACCGACGTATGGATGGGCTGGGGCGTGCATGGCGCGCGAGCGCTGGCCGCCGTGGCCGACGTCGTCGTTGTCGTGGACGTACTGTCGTTCTCGACGTGTGTCGACGTCGCGTGCGCGCGCCGCGCGTTCATTGTGCCTTGCGCACCTGACGACGTACCCCGCCGGGTTGACCGTGTTGCGGTCTCGCGCACGGCCGTGACGCAGGCCGAGCCGTACTCGCTCTCGCCTGCATCGTTGCGGGACATCGAGACGGGGACCCGGCTGGCATTGCCGTCGCCAAACGGCTCAGCCATTTCGGCAGCATGCGGAGGGATCTACGCCCAGGTGTTCGCCGGCTGCCTGCGCAATGCGACGGCCGTCGCGCAGGCGACACGTGGCCGCGTCGCGGTGATCGCCGCGGGCGAGCGCTGGCCGGATCGATCGCTGAGGCCCGCCGTCGAGGACCTCATCGGCGCGGGCGCGGTCATCAATGCCCTCGAGGGCGTGCGCAGCGTC
>JAFAPL010000270.1 GCA_019247135.1 Chloroflexota bacterium
GCGGCGGACGACCCGCTGCGCCTGGCACTGCAACCCTGGACTCAGCATCTCGCGATCGAGTCGCTCGCGCGCTGGGCAGTGCGCGGCGCCATTGCCGGGCTGCTGGCCGCGGCTGCCGTCCTGTGCGTCGGCTGGGTCGTTCCGATCGCGGAAGCCGACCTTCGGCCGCTCGCTTTGCTAGCGGCGCTGCCGTTCCTGCTCGCCGGGTTGACTGTCGGCGCGTGGCCCAGGTCGATGCTGAGGCGCGCCTGGCAGCTCGACCGACGCCTGGCACTGGCAGACCGGCTGACCACCGCCTGGCTTCAGCGCGACGCAGGCGGTCCGATGCCGCAGCGTCAGCGCGCGGATGCGCTCCAGCGTCTTGGCGCCCGTTCACCCGAACAGGAGTTACCGCTCCGGTGGAACCGCGTCGAGCTCGGAACCTTGCTCGGGTGTGCGCTTCTGGCAGCCCTTTTTTCCGTTGTGCGAAGCCCGATGCAGTCGGTGCTCGACCAGCGCGCGGCCGAAGCGGCGTCTGTGCAGGCCGCCGCCCAGCAGCTGGAGGCGCTGCGACAGCAAGTCGCGTCCGATTCAACGCTCACGCCACAGCAAGCGCAAAAAGTTGATGAGCTGTTGCAACAAGCCCACGCCGATCTGAGCACGGCGACGTCGCAACAGCAAGCCCAGGACGTGCTCGCGGGCACGGCTCAACAGCTGTCCCAGCTGGGTGACCCGAACGCCGACGCGCGCGAAGAGGCGTTGGGGGCGATGAGCGAAACGCTCAGTCAGGAGCCACTCACTCGCGGGCTCGGCGATGCCCTGGCGCGCAACGACCCCTCGGCGGCAGCTCAGGCGGCGCATCAGCTCGCGGCCGGAGCCGATCAGTTGTCCGACGTGGAGCGTTCGGCGCTCAGCCGTGCCCTCCAGCGAGCCGCGAACGTGGGACGCGGCGATCCGCAAAGCTCGGCGGCAATGCGTGACGCGGCGCAGGCGCTGAACGACGGCAGCTCCGCATCCGCGTCACTGGACACCACCTCACAAGCGTTGCAGCAAGCGCTCGAGAACGTGGCCGCACAGGCGGCGCTCCGCTCGACGACGCAACGATTGCAGGACGTCCGGGCCGGCCTGGAATCGGGTACACAGCCGTCCGAACCGCTGCCTGGCGGTGTGCCATCCCTGGGCGGTGCGGGCGTTGCGCAAGAACCGGGAAAACCGGTTCCCATCGATCCGGTCGCCGGCCAGGCCGAGCAACCGGCCGGACAGCAGAACGGGGCGGGAGCTGGCCCTGCCAACGCCGGCGGACAGGCGGATGCGTCGCAGGAACCGCTGGCCGCTGAGAACGTGTTCGTGCCCGGCATCCAGAACGATGGGCCCGGGGCGCAGGACCTGGTTCAGCAGCCGTTCACCGTGCGCGGCGCGCCGCGGCCCTACCGCGAGGTGCTGAGTCAGTACGCGCAGGCGGGCCGCGACTACGTCGATCGGGCCGACGTGGCGCCTGACGTTCGCGAGCTGGTCAAGCAGTATTTCTCGAAATTGGAAGAAGGTCAGTAGCGTGGACGCGACGGGTTTTTGAATGCTCGAGCCTGGCATCGCCTCCCAGACCATTGACCGCGAGGACATCACCGCATTCCTGGAACGGGCCGCCGAAATCGAGACGGAGCTCAGAAAGGCCATCGTCGGCCAGCACGAAGTGGTCCGTCAGGTACTCACGGCTCTGTTCGCAGGTGGGCACGTCCTGCTCGAAGGCGTGCCCGGTTTAGGCAAGACACTCCTGGTCCGGACGCTCGGGGACGTTCTCGCCTTGCGCTTCAGTCGCATCCAGTTCACGCCCGACCTGATGCCCGCGGACATCGTGGGCACGACCATCGTCAGCGAGGACCTGGACGGTCGCCGCGCGCTGAGGTTCCAGGCAGGGCCGATCTTCGCAAACCTGGTCCTCGCGGACGAAATCAACCGGGCCACCCCGAAAACCCAGTCGGCGTTGCTGGAGGCCATGCAGGAGCAGACAGTCAGCGCCGGCGACACCACGCGCGCCCTCCC
>JAFAPL010000279.1 GCA_019247135.1 Chloroflexota bacterium
CACTCGACGGTGGTCATCGGCCCTCGGGCTCCGTCAGGGCGGCGAGCGCGTCCCGTGTCTCGGCCAGATACCGCTGCAGGTGCGGCTGGACGAGCTCGTCGGCGCCGCCAAGCAAGCGGAGGACGACTCGATCCTGCTCGCGTTCGATAATCGAGCGAATCAGCCTGGCATCGTTGGCGTTGAGAACCAGGTCGCTCATCAGTCCATGTATCCATCTTTGTATTGACTGCGCTCGTGGTCAGTGGCCGGAATGCACGGCCCAGCGAGTGAGAAGAACCGGACCTGTTGCCCGGCGTGGAACGTTTCGGTTTCCGTGCTCACGCCTTTCTTCCTTTACAGATCGGACAGATGCGAGCGGCGCCATGGCGGTTGTGCCAGCGGCGCTCGTCGATGCGCGTGCCATGTTTGGACAGCGCGATCGCGACGGTGATCCCGGCGGCGACGGCTGCGCGAACGAGCGGTGAACCGCGGCCGTGCAGATGCTCCTGCAAGCGGTCGGCGGCATCGCCAGCCGTCCAGCCCACGTAGTGACGAGCGTGGGCGAGCGGCTGGCTGAAATGGAGGACGTAGACCGTACCGGCCATCAGTCAGTCCTCGAAGCGCTTGAAAATCTCGTCGTAGCGGTCAGCGGCCGTCTCGGACTCCCACGTCAGACTTCCGTCAGGATGGCGAACCATCTTGAGCGTCGGGTTCTTGTCGGCGACCAGGACGGCCAGGCCGTCGAGGACGTCGGTGGCAGGCATCGGTTTTGAGCCGCCTGCCACCCGAGCGACGTGGATCAAAACGGCGAGCCGGTGCTTGCAGACCTTCTCTGGGTGGCGCTGGGCGTCGGTGCAGTCGCAGCTGGTCCGCGTGACGAAGTAGATGTGACTGGCGTCTCGCTGACTGCGGATGCCGTACGCCTTCTTGCCGTCGTGGGTTCTGCACTTGAGCCACTGTCCAGCGTTGTCGGCGATGGCGACTGCTTTGACGAAGCGAGAATCACTCGTATCAACAGTGGCCATAAGCCCGGATCCCGTTGAGGAAGTGGAGGAGTTCCATGGGGTCATGGTGGGTGCTCCCTGGCCCTGGCGATAGGGGTCTGGAGAGTCAGCCTGGCAACTGTTGACTGCCTGTGACCCTGGGCTGGGAAGGGGTCTGGCAGGGGCCTGTGAGGGCCCTGTCCCTGAATGGGTGATTGGATGGGTTCGGGGAGAGACGGGGCCTGCGGGCGGTCCTGGGGCGTCGGTGGGGGCCTGGTGGGGTCGGGGCCCTGGAGGAGTGGAGGAGTGGGTCGGAGTGCTCATTGCCGGCGTCCTTTTCTGTAACTTACACTCACATGCTATGACACACTCGAATAGCAGTCAACAGTCTCGTGCACGTGTCTGATACAGTGGCGAAAAAGCAACAAGGAGCACGCACAACGTTGACAGACGACGAGCAACTGCTCACCGTCGACCAGGTCGCCAGACAGCTCCAGCTTCACCCGGCGACCGTTCGGCGGTGGATCAAAACCGGCAAGCTCCACGGCATCAGCCTGGGCAGCGACCGCGCTGGCTGGCGTATCCGTCGCTCGGAAGTCCAGGCGTTGATTCAGGGAACGCGCCAGGTCCCCTTGCCGGAGGCCGATGTCCCAAAAAAACTGGCGGCGTGAGAAGGCCACGCCGCCAGTCGAAACCGCCGCGCGCCAGCGGGTGACAGCGCGCCGGCGGGTGAATACGACCCTACACGGAAGTCCAGTCTTTCGCCAATTGTCTTGGCGGACCGGACATGCGTTCTGTACGGTTCTGCTCACCAATGAGCGGAGACGTACGCGGATGACCAGTCTCGACGATAGGGCGCTGTCGGTGAAGCAAGTCGCCGAGCGACTCGGCATTTCGGAACGGACGGTGTTCTCGCTGTTTGCAGAGGGGCAGCTGCAATCAATCGCCATCTTCCGACGTCGGCTGGTCCTGGAGAGTCAGCTAAGCACGTACCTGCACGGGCTCGTCGAGCAGGGAGCGCAGAACCAGGGGGCAAACTCGACCACACGATCCGTCGCACGGGAGACCGCCGCGGCCTAGACACGAAAACGCGCCCGCTCGAATCCTATTGGTGTAGGGAAAGAGAGCCGGGCGCGCTTTCTGGAGAAACTTTCAGTGAATGCTACAACACCGAAAGCCACGTTAGTCT
>JAFAPL010000291.1 GCA_019247135.1 Chloroflexota bacterium
ACACTCGCCACCGCTCGGCAGATCTCGAGCACGTCGCCGTTGGAAGGCGGAGGCACCAGTTTGTCTGGAGACTCGTCCGCCAGGTTATAGACGAGCATGCGCGTTTCGCGATGCAAGGCGTAGCCCCAGAAGAGTTTCACGCCGACAACACCGGCACGAAACAGATCCGCGAGATCGCCCAGGTTCTCCTGACCGAGCGCGATCCCCCACAGGCCGAAATCGACGAACGCAACACGCGCATGTTGCTCGGCACGCTGCTCGAAGATGGCAGCATTCGCGACCGGTGGGATTGCGTTTGGCATCTCGAAAAGGGTGGTGATGCCGCCGGCTGCCGCGGCGCGAGTGGAGTGCTCGAAGTCCTCCTTGTGCGTCAAGCCCGGGTCGCGCGAATGGACGTGCGGATCGATGAAACCGGGAAAGACCAGCAGGTTACGCGCGTCGATCTCGCAGTCAACGGAGCTGGTCGTCGAGTCGTCGACAGACTCGATCACCCCGTCACGGCAGAGCACGTTCGCGTGCCTCTGTCCGCGCGGAGTGACCAGAGTTCCGTTTGTTATGCGAAGCTGCATCGGCGTCGCTAGCGCCCGGTAAAACGCGGCGCGCGTTTTTCTTTGAATGCCGCGATTCCCTCCGCGAGGTCCTCCAGGTCGCTGCCTTCTGCCACCGCTGAACCCTGATGCCAGTAGGCACTCTCAGGAGCGCCTGACCAGCCGCTGTACACGGCGTGTTTGGTCAAGCCGATCGCGGCTGTCGGTCCGGCGGCAAGACGACCAGCCAGCGCATCCACCGCCGCATCCAGCTCGGCTGGATCGACGACCTTGTTGACCAGCCCGAGCTGCAACGCTTCCTCGGCCGAGATTGGTTCTCCCAGCAACGTCATTTCGATGGCCTTGCCGATGCCTACGTACTGCTGCAATAAATTGGTACCGGTCGGCATCCCCCGCCTGATGAATGGGGTCGCGAGTTGCGCATCCCGAGCGATGACACGGAAATCGGCGGCAAGCGCCAGATTGAACCCGGCCCCATACGCGTAGCCCTGGATGCGCACGATGATCGGCTGGGGCAAGCTGCGGATCAGCGCGACCGTGCTGGTCCAACGCCCGGGCCCACTCACATAATGTTTGATGCGTCCGCGACGCCGTCGTGATTCTTCCTCGCGCACCGGCCGATCACGTCCCAGTTCATCGCCGGCGCAAAACGCCCGACCTTCGCCCGCCAGGATGATCGCGCGGATCGACGCGTCGTCCTCGCAGCCACGAAACGCGTCGTACAGCGCCAGGCCGAGCTCGAAGTTGATGGCGTTGAGTTTGTCTGGCCGGTTCAACGTGATCCGGGCGACGCCGTCTCGCCGCTCGACCACGACGAGCTCTGGTTGCGCACTGGAGGTGGCACTCATGCGCTCAGTAGATCACCTGCTCGCGTACGAGCAGGTCGTACTCATCTCGAGACAGGCCCAGGACGGTTTTGAAGACGAAGTCGTTGTCCTGACCGAGCCGCGGCGGCGGACTCGCGGTTTGCGGTCGGCAGCGGTCTATCAGCCACGGCACGCCGAGCGCTTTGAAGGTGCCGCTCCCATCGAGCGGTTCGATCTCGGTGATGAAATGTCGTTCAGCCAGATGTTCATCTGTGACGAGCTCATCTGGCCGCGCCGTTGCGCACGCCGCGATGCCCTGGCACTGCAGCAGCTCCGCCAGTTTGTTGGCTGGCCGTTGCAGTGCCCATGCACTGATAAGTGCATCGATGTCGTCGTGGCGTGTGCGACGCTCCGCGAGCGACAACGCGCGCAGATCGCTCCGATCGAGGAGGTCGCACAGGCGCTGCCACTGTGAATCCGACTGAACGCTCAGCGCCAGCCAGGAGTCGTCGCCCTGAGTTGTGTAGCAGCCCTGGGGCGCGAATACCGGGTGACGATTGCCACGCGCCGCCAGTATTTCTCGATCGAGGCACCAGGCAAGGATTGGCTCCGGCAGGGCCGCGATCGTCGTTTCTGCCATGGACAGGTCGAAATAGCCGCCAGCCGCGCTCGCGCGCTGACGCCAGATGGCGGCCAGAATCAACAGCGTCTCGAATATGGCCGTGAGCGGATCCGTCCAGACTCCGGCCGATGATTGCGGGTCGTTGCCCGGGTGCGCCGAAAGCGCGGCCCAGCCGGTGAAGCACTGGATCAGCGTGCCGTAGGCAACCAGATCGCGTTGTGGTCCAGTTCGACCCAACGCGGAAGAGGACGCCATGATGAGATCAGGCTTGAGGCTGGCCAGCGTCGGATAGTCCAGCTCCAGGCGTTCCATCACACCGGACGAGAAATTTTCGATGACCACGTCGCTCACGGCGATGAGTCTGCGTGCCAGATCGCGTGCACGTGCGTCCTTGAGGTTGAGGGTAATGCTGCGTTTGCCCGGATTCAGCTCCTCCCACGAGTGGTCGCGATGTGAAAGATCCGGGCGAGTGGAGGACTCGATCTTGATTATTTCGGCACCGAGCGCGGCGAGGTAGCGCGTGCAGATCGGGCCGGTCATCACCCAGCTGAAATCGACAACCCTCACACCCGTGAGAGGTTTCGTCAGATCGAGTTCAGTCTGACGCTCGCACTGGCTCCCGGAATGCTCTGGTCCGTTTCTGAATCTGTACGGCCGGCCCGGCATGCGCAGCCCGTCTGAATCGACAAAGAACTCACGCGCCGCCAGCTGAGGGGAGTAC
>JAFAPL010000293.1 GCA_019247135.1 Chloroflexota bacterium
GGCGTCAACACCGCCGATATGCCGAGCCCGAGGCCAAAGCAGCTGGCAAATCGGACCAGGTCTTCGGTGGTCAGAGATGGCACTACGACGAAGCTCTTGCTATGGATGCTAAGCGGGCCATCTCGTACCGGTCAAATCAACTTGACACACTCGCGTAACAATGCGGTCCCGCGTTCGTCTTGACGGTGTGCGGAAACGCTTGCCAGAATCGCTCAAGCTGTCCGCCAGGCGACAAACGCCGGCGCATGTGTCAGCTTGCCTTCAGATTCTGCGCACCGCGGATAACGAGTGTGCCCGTTGACTGTTACACCTCTCAGTAAGGAGACGCATGCGCCGGTGAACGACAAGTCGCTGGAACGCAAGCTACGTAGCCGCACCGCGCGTATCGCCGTGGTCGGGCTGGGCTACGCCGGCTTGCCGATGGCCGTGGAGTTCGCACGCGCCGGGTTTCCCGTCGTCGGCTTCGACGTGGCTGCCGATCGTGTCGACGCTGTCGTGCACGGACACAGTCCGGTCTCGAATGTCGCTGACGGCGAGATCGCCGCGCTGCGTGAAGCCGACCACCTGACCGCCAGCGCTGACGCGCGAGTGCTCGACGGCGCCGATGTCGCCGTTCTCTGCGTGCCGACGCCGCTCAACGCGGACGGCGGCCCAGACCTGCACTTCGTCGAGTCCGCCGGCGTCACAATCGCCAACCACCTGCATCCCGGCATGCTCGTGGTTTTGCAGAGCACGTGCGGGCCACGAACCACGTCCGATCTGCTGTGTCCCATCCTCGAAGAGCGGAGCAGGTTGCGCGCCGGCGAAGACTTCTTCCTGGTCTTCGCGCCCGAGCGTATCGACCCCGGGAATACGCGCTTTGGGGTCAAGAACACGCCCAAGCTTGTCGGTGGCCTCACCCCCGAGTCCACGCGTCTTGCGTGCCTGCTGTACGAAGCCTGCATCGACGAAGTCGTGCCGGTGAGCTCGCCCGAAGTTGCCGAGATGGCGAAGCTGGTGGAAAACACATTCCGCTTCATCAACATCAGCTTCGTCAACGAAATGGCTTTGCTGTGCGATCGGCTCGGGGTGAACGTGTGGGAAGTGATCGAAGCGGCGAAAACCAAGCCATTCGCGTTCATGCCGCACTACCCGAGCCCCGGCGTAGGTGGTCACTGCATCCCGGTCGTGCCGCAATATCTCGACGCCGCCGAGCGCGAGCAAGGCCTGTCGAGCGAGCTGATTCCGGCGGCCAATCGGATCAATTTCGCCATGCCGCGGCTGGTGGTCGACAAGCTGGAGCAAGCCCTCGCCGCTGCTGGCCGTAGGCTGCCCGAAGCGCACGTCCTGCTGATCGGCGTGACCTACAAGCCCGACGTGGCCGATATTCGTGAGTCCGCCGCCGTGCGGGTGCTCCAGGCGGCAGTCTCTCGCGGCGCGACCGTCAGCTACCACGACCCGCTCACGCCATCCCTGTCGGTAGACACTAGCGAGGTCTGTTCTGGTCCGCTGGACTCGTCGACGCCCTCCGTAGCCCAGAACGGAGCCTCGGGCTCCGTACCGCGGAACGGCTCATCGCGTTCGATTCCATCGAACGGGTCATCGGCGTCCGCGCAGCGGAACGGGTCAGTGCTCGAGCTACGCTCGGTACCACTCGAGCCCTCGACCGTGGCCGCCGCGGATGCCGTCGTGCTGCTCACGCCGCACACCACGATCGACTACGACCGCATCGTGCGCAACGCGCGCCTGGTGATCGACACGCACTCGGGTCTGCACCCGCGCGAAGCGCCGAATGTGGTCAATGTCTGGGTTCCCGCCACCGCGGACCCGGGCATCAGGCTGTCTGTCTAGGTTCCCCTAGATATCGGGCATCAGGCTGTCTGTCTAGGTTCGCGCCGCGCGCGCGAGCCCGTCGAGCAGCAGCGGCCCGACACGCTCGACGGTATACCGCTCCATCACGAGCTCCCGACCCGCGGCCCCGATCCGCCTCCGCAGCTCGATGTCCCGCACCAAGCACTCCAGCGCGTCGCCCCACGCCGCCG
>JAFAPL010000010.1 GCA_019247135.1 Chloroflexota bacterium
GCACGAACGTGATCGAGCCGCCGCCGCCTGATGCTTGCGCAGCTGCAGCTTGTGTGGGTGCGGCCGCGCCGGGCGCTGCGGTAGCGGCGGATTGGGGCTGACTGGTGGTCGCGTTCGTACTGCCGCCCTGACCGCATGCGGCCACCAGGCTCATGGCACCAACGGCGAACACACTGCTCAGAAACTCACGGCGCGTGGCCATTGATCCTCCTGTGCGGCGGCCGGGGAATTGGGGCGAAGCATAAAATTGGCCCGGCCATTTGTCAAAGTAAGACATCAGACGTGGGTCTTGGAGTCGTGAGTAGTGACTGCGTGGTCCGCGATTTGCCACTCACGTGCGGGTCGCGCTCCGTCGCTCAGGTCTGACGGCTCACGTCTCACGTCTCTCATGCCCCTCGACCGTCGCCGCTCCGGCGTTCTGCTGCATCCCACGTCGCTGCCAAGCCGCTACGGCATCGGCGATCTCGGCCCCGCCGCCTTCGACTTCCTGGAGTACCTCAAAGGCGCCCGTCAGACCTTGTGGCAGGTCTTGCCCCTGGGCCCAACCGGCTTCGGCGACTCGCCCTATGCCAGCCCATCCGCATTCGCCGGGAATCCATTGTTGATCGCACCCGAGCCACTCGTCGAAGATGACCTTCTGGATGCCACGGACCTCGACGAGCTGGCCCAACTCCCGTGTGATCACGTCGAGTTCGGCGTACTCGCGCCACTCAAGCAGGGCGTCTTGCACAAGGCCTTTCAGCGGGCGCGCGACCGCGCGGAATTGCGCGAACGGATCGAAGCGTTCCGTTGTTCTCATGCCGAGTGGATCGACGATTACGCACTCTTTTCTGCCCTGAACGAACACTTCAACTGTCTATGGAGTGGCTGGGCTGCGGCGGTACGTGATCGCGAGCCTGATGCGATGGCCCGTGCGCGCGACGAGCTGTCCGAGCGCATCCAATTCTTTGTCTTTTGCCAGTTCCTCTTCTTCGAGCAGTGGACGACGCTTCGCCGACGTGCCAATGCCTTCGACATTCATATCGTCGGCGACATCCCGATCTTCGTGGCCTATGACAGCGCCGACGTATGGGCGCACCGGCGGCTCTTCAAGCTCGACGAACAGGGGCAGCCACGGGTGGTGGCTGGAGTGCCACCCGACTACTTCAGCGCGACCGGGCAGCTATGGGGTAATCCGCTGTACGACTGGGACGCCATGGCCGCGAACGGCTACGCCTGGTGGATCGCGCGTTTCCGTCACCTGGCGGAGCTGGTCGACCTGCTACGTATCGATCATTTCCGCGGCTTCGAAGCCGCCTGGGAAGTCCCGGCCGAAATGCAGACGGCGGTCGGCGGATCATGGGTGCGTGGCCCTGGCACGGCAGTCTTCGACGCCATCGGCAAAGATGTGCCCGTGATCGCCGAGGACCTGGGCCTGATCACCGACGAAGTTCGCGCGCTCTTGCAGCAGACAGGCTTTCCCGGGATGAAAGTGCTCCAATTCGCCTTCGGAGACGACGCCAGGAACCCGTACATGCCGCACAACTACGACAGCCCGAACTGCGTCGTGTACACCGGCACGCACGATAACGACACAACCCTCGGCTGGTTTGCTCACTGCTCGGATCAGGAACGTCGGAGCGCCCTGCGCTATGTCGGGTCCGACGGGTCGGACATGGCCTTCGATCTCATGCGTGCCGCGCTCGGGTCCGTGGCTCGCACGGCGATCGTGCCACTGCAAGACGTGCTTGGCCTCGGGAGTGAGGCGCGCATGAATACCCCAGGCGCGTCGCTCGGCAACTGGAGCTGGCGGGTGTGCGCGGACCAGCTCGACCCCCAATGCGCCAACCGCCTGGGCCACCTGACCGAAACGTACGGCCGCGCCTAGCCGCCGCGCTCCCACGTGCGCCAGTAACTCTCTGCGAGGCCGAACGCGTCTCGCACGACGCCGGACCGTTCGAAATAGTTCGCCAGGTTCCGGATATCGCGTAGCAGGAGATCGAACGCGTTTGTGTTGAACCGTGGATCACACGACTGGGGAAAATCGATCACCCACGGCTGGTTTTGCCAGTACAGGACGTTGTACGCCGACAGGTCAGCATGCACCACGTCGTACGCTAACCAGAGCTGAACGTTGTCCAGCAGGCGATCGAACACGGCTTCAGCTTCGGCCTGCTCGAGCCGCAGCCCTTTGAGAAGCGGCGCCGCTCCGTCCTCGTCGCCGAGGAATTCGAGCAGCAGCGCGTTCGAGGAAGTCGCCAGTGGCCGGGGCACGTCCGCGCCAGCTGCCTGGAGTCGACACAACGTTTCCCACTCGGCTCCGGTCCAGGTCGCCGTCGCGACCCGCTCGCCGAAGTCACTTCGACTCGCGTACGCGCGGGCCGCCCGCTGGTCCAGGATGACGCGCCCCTGGCTATACATTGCCTCGTTCCGAAACGCGCGGAACGCGCGCGGCTTGTACACCTTCGCTGCGAGAAGCGGGTGGGATTCGGAAAAGCGCGGTCCGGCGCGGCAGCAGTACACGACTGCTTCTTTGCCACTCTTGACCTGATACAGCACCTCGGCGATCGAGCCGTCTGCAATGAACGGGTGTACCCCGCGTAGCAACGCGGAGCGTGGGTCGAGCGCCTCTTCGAGCGTGTCCTGATGCACCGCGGTTCACCACTCCGCGCAGCGCGTCCCGCCTGCGTCCGCGCGCGTGCACGCTGCTGCGCAATCAAACCGTCAGCGCAATGGCGCTACCGAGGACTGGCGTGCACGTCCAGAGGCGACTGCAACAACGACCGCCATCTTTACGTGCCCTCCCTTCGGTAGCTTGGCGCCACTCTAACACGCCGGCGCCCGTTGTTATCCTCCCGGAATGGTTAGTCTCGCCGGGCACGATGCCGTCTCTCGGGCCCACAGTGGAGCGCCGGGCCCCGACGACTTGCTCTGGTTCAAGGACGCGATCCTCTACGAGGTGCACGTCAAAGCGTTCTTCGACAGCAACGACGATGGCATCGGCGATTTCCGCGGGCTGATCGAAAAGCTGGACTACCTGCAGGATCTTGGCGTCACCGCCATCTGGATCCTGCCGACGTACCCCTCACCTCTGCGGGATGACGGCTACGACATCTCCGACTACATGAACATCCAGCCCGCCTACGGCACCCTGGACGATTTCCAGCAGTTCGTGGAAGCAGCACACTCGCGTGGGCTGCGCGTGCTCACAGAGCTGGTCATGAACCACTCATCTGACCAGCACCCGTGGTTCCAGGCTGCCCGCTCGAGCCCGAGCTCGCCATATCGCGACTACTACGTGTGGAGTGATACAGACGAGAGGTACAGGGACGCGCGCGTCATCTTCACCGATACGGAGCCGTCGAACTGGACGTGGGATCCCCGCGCGCGCCAGTACTTCTGGCATCGCTTCTTCAGCCACCAGCCAGACCTGAACTTCGATAACCCGGCCGTTCAGGAGGAGATGATTCGCATCCTGCGCTTCTGGCTCGACAAGGGCGTCGACGGTTTGCGCCTGGACGCCATCCCCTATCTGTTCGAGCGCGAGGGGACCAACTGCGAGAACCTGCCCGAAGGTCACGAATACCTGCGTAAAGTGCGC